>JBOHXX010000103.1:0-9855 GCA_050737675.1 Pseudoxanthomonas sp. | reverse complement strand
CCCGAGCACGGGGCGCTCAGGGGATCGGCGGGTCATGCCTGTCGTGTTCAGGCGCGGGGATGCATTCCGGTTCACGGCATGCGGACATGGCGCAATCCACGCCGGCGACGAACAACGCCTCGCGCACACCGGACTCCGCCAGCGAAGCGTAGCCCTGCCATTCCGGTTCGTATGCCATCACCCCATCCTCATTGCCGCCCTGCTATCAGTGCAGGACCCCAGCAGACCACTGCGCACGGGCACCCGCCTTGACCCTGGTCAAGCCACAGCAGCATTGCCCCGCTTTGCGGATCTCCTTCGCAAAGGCCCTGCTGCCGAATCCGGATTCGACACGCAAGGGCCATTCCTGTCCCTTGCCAGCCTGCGTCGCGGCCACCCGACCGTGATGGCAAGTTGATCTGGATCAAGAGCACGGGCAAAAGACACCTCCGCTGCGAATCGCCGGATCCGGTTTTGATCCAGATCAATCGCCGTCCTCGTCCCCACGCGTAACGTGCTTCTCGCAGACGGTGCCAGGCACCGGCGCGAAGCGGCCATCCCGGTCGCGATGCACGCAACACCACGCAAGCTGCGGCGCCCTCGAAGAGGCTTCCATGAACATCCTGATCACTCCCGTCGTACGCACTCCGCAAAGCATCGACCTGGAAACCCACCAGGCCACCCGTGACTGGTCCGACCGCACCGCGCTGGCGATCACCCGCGGCTTGCGCTTCCTTGCCGACACCTTCTTCGCCAAGCGCTACGGCAACCGCGCGATCGTGCTGGAAACGGTGGCCGCGGTGCCGGGACTGGTTGGCGCGGCGCTGGTGCACCTGCGCTGCCTGCGCTGGATGCGCGACGACGCCGGCTGGATCCGCACGCTGATGGAGGAAGCCGAGAACGAGCGCATGCACCTGATGACCTTCATCGAGATCGCGCGCCCCAACTGGCTGGAACGCGCGCTGGTGCTGGTCGCACAGGCGGCGTTCTTCACCTTCTTCCTGCTGCTGTACCTGCTGTCGGCGCGCACCGCGCACCGGCTGGTCGGCTATTTCGAGGAACAGGCGGTGATCAGCTACACCCAGTACCTGGCCGAGATCGACGCCGGTCGCGTCGACAACGTGCCCGCGCCGCGCATCGCGCTGGACTACTGGCAATTGCCGGTCGGCGCGCGCCTGCGCGAGGTGGTCGTGGCGGTGCGTGCGGACGAAGCCGGCCATCGTGACGTCAACCATGGATTCGCCGACACCCTGCGTCCGGCCCAGCGCATGCGCCAGCAGCCCATCGGCTGATCCGCACTCCTCCCACTTCGAATCCGGGGAACGAAACATGTCTGCATTCAACGGCAACATCAGGGAACTGGCCAAGGCCAACACGGACTTCCGCCGCGAGATCCTCACCAACGCCCGCAGCCAGGTGGTGCTGATGTGCCTGCAGCCTGGCGAGGACATCGGCGAAGAAACCCATGCAGGCAACGATCAGTTGCTGGTGCTGGTGAAAGGCAGGGGCGAAGTGCGGCTGGATGGCTCCGCTTCGGCGGTGGACAAGGGTTCGCTGGTTTCGGTGCCCGCGGGCACCCGCCACAACCTGGTCAACACCGGCAGCAAGCCGATCCATCTGTACACCGTCTACGCGCCACCGGAAACCGCACCTGGAACCGTGCATGCGACCCGCGCCGAGGCCATGGCCGCCGAGTATCCGAAGAAGAAAAAGAAACCGCACGTCGAACGCAAACCGAACGCACCAGGGGAATCCGCATGAAGCACGCCACGCGTTACCTGATCCTGATACTCGCCGCCGCGCTGACCCTGTCGGCTTGTCGTGGCGACGACAAGCCGGCGGCCTCCGCCGCGTCCGCGACCGACTCCGGCGGTTCGCGCAAAGGCGATTTCGGCCCGCCGCAAGGCAAGCCGGTCGACGCGATCCTGACCTCGCCGCCGCACGTTCCGCCGGCCACCGGCCGCACCGCCCCGGCCAAGGTCATCGTCACCCTGGACGTGATCGAAAAGGAGATGGAGATTTCCGAAGGCGTCAGCTACACGTTCTGGACCTTCGGCGGCACCGTGCCGGGCAGCTTCATCCGCGTGCGCCAGGGCGACACGGTGGAATTCCACCTGCGCAACATGCCCGAATCCAAGATGCCGCATAACATCGACCTGCACGGCGTCACCGGTCCCGGTGGCGGCGCGGCCTCCAGCTTCACCGCGCCGGGACATTCCTCGCGCTTCACCTTCAAGGCGCTCAACGCCGGCCTTTATGTGTACCACTGCGCCACCGCGCCGGTCGGCATGCACATCGCCAACGGCATGTACGGCCTGATCCTGATCGAACCGCCGGAGGGCCTGCCGCCGGTCGACAAGGAGTACTACGTCATGCAGGGCGATTTCTACACCACCGGCAAGTACCGCGAGAAGGGCCTGCAACCCTTCGACATGGAAAAGGCGATCGACGAGAACCCGACCTACGTCCTGTTCAACGGCAAGGAAGGTTCGCTCACCGGCGACAGCGCATTGACCGCCCATGTCGGCGACAACGTGCGCCTGTACGTGGGCAACGGCGGCCCGAACCTGGTGTCCAGCTTCCATGTCATCGGCGAGATCTTCGACAAGGTCTGGTATGAAGGCGGCAGGCACTACCAGGAGAACGTGCAGACCACGCTGATCCCCTCCGGTGGCGCGGCGATGATGGAATTCCACCTGGAAGTGCCGGGCAGTTACGTGCTGGTCGACCACAGCATCTTCCGCGCGTTCAACAAGGGCGCGCTGGCGATCCTCAAGGCCGACGGCGCCGAGAACAAGGCGATCTACTCCGGCAAGGAAGTCGACTACGTGTACCTGGGCAACCGCGCGCAGCCGAACATGGCGGCGGTGACGACGGCGGCGAAATCCGCGCACGCCGGCGAGCTCACCGTGGACGAGCAGGTCGCCGCCGGCAAGGAACTGTTCAACGGCACCTGCGCCACCTGCCACCAGCCCAATGGCGAAGGCATGGCCGGGGTATTCCCGCCACTGGCCAAGTCCGATTACATCGCCGCCGACAGCAAGCGCCTGACCAGCGTGATGCTGCACGGCCTGCAGGGTCCGGTGACGGTGAACGGCAAGGAGTACAACTCGATCATGCCGCCGATGAGCCAGCTCACCGACGACGAGGTCGCGCAACTGGCCACCTACGTGCTCAACAGCTGGGGCAACCCGGGCGGTCACGTGACCAAGGCCGAAGCGGCCGAGGCACGCAAGACCAAGCCCGCCAACGCCTCGGAAGGCCATTGACCGATGCGCCGCCTGGCCGCCCTGCTGTTGCTGGTTCCCCTCGCCGGCCTGGCCGCCGGCGCGGCGGACTATGTGCAACTGCCGGGTGGCAATTTCCGTACCGCGCTGAAGTACGAGGATCGCAAGGGCGATGCCCGCATCGCCCCGTTCGCGCTGATGCGCAAGCCGGTCAGCAACGCGCAATTCCTGGCCTTCGTCCAGGCCCATCCGCAATGGCGTCGTGATCGTGTTGCGCGCGTGTTCGCCGAACCGCGCTACCTCTCGCACTGGACCGGCGCCGACGTGCTTGGGGCCAAGGCCTTGCCGCAGCAGCCGGTGGTCCAGGTCAGCTGGTTCGCCGCGCAGGCTTATTGCGAATCGCAAGGCGCACGCCTGCCGAGCTGGGACGAATGGGAATACGCCGCGGCGGCCGATGAAACCCGCCGCGATGCGCGTCGCGACCCGGCCTGGCGCGAGCGCATCCTGCGCTGGTATTCGCGTCCGTCCAACCAGGCGTTGGCGCGGACCGGGCTGCAGGCGCCGAATGTGTATGGCGTGCAGGACCTGCACGGCCTGGTCTGGGAATGGACCGAGGATTTTTCCTCGCTGCTGGTCGCCGCCGACAACCGCAACCAGGGCGATGCCGATAACGCCAAGTTCTGCGGCGCCGGCGCGCTGTCGATGGACGATCGCGACAACTACGCGGTGCTGATGCGGGTGGCGATGCTGTCCTCGCTCGACGCCGAAGACACCACCGTCAACCTGGGCTTCCGCTGCGCCAAGGATGTGAAATGAAAAGACTGCTCTGCCTGTTCGCGGCACTGGCCTTGTGCTCGCCAGTATTCGCCGCCACCAGACCCGCGCCGCTGCCGCGCGATTCGGTCTATCAACTGCCGGTGCGGCTCACCGACCAGGACGGCAAGCGCTTCGCGTGGGCCAGCCGGCGCGGCAAGGTGCAGCTGGTCGCGATGTTCTACACCTCGTGCCAGTACATCTGTCCGCTGATCGTCGATAGTGGCAAGGCGGTGGAAAGGGAGCTGGCGCCGGCCGAACGCGGACGCCTCGGCATCCTCCTGGTCAGCATGGACCCGAAGCGCGATAACCCCGCGGCGCTGATGGCTATCGTCGACAAGCGCAAGCTCGACCGCGCGCGCTGGACCCTGGCCAGCCCCGCGCCCGCCGACGTGCGCGAAATCGCCGGCGTGCTCGGCATCCGCTACCGCGCACTGGCCGATGGCGAGTTCAACCACACCAGCGCGCTGGTCCTGCTCGACGGCGACGGCCGCATCCTCGCCCGCAGCGAACAGATGGGCAGCAAGCCCGATCCCGAATTCGTCGCCGCCGTGCGCCGCGCGACGGCCAAGCCCTGAACCTCGACCTCGAATCCCCAACCCACGGAGTACCTCACATGAAGAACATTCACGCCCTCGCCCTCGGCCTGGTCCTGCTCGGCTTGTCCGCCCACGCGAGCGCCGCACCCAATTGCACAATCAAGCTGCAGGCCAACGACGCGATGCAGTTCGACCTGAAGACCGCGACCGTTTCCGCCTCCTGCGCGACGATCGACATCCAGCTGGTCCACACCGGAAAATTGCCGATCACCGCGATGGGCCACAACGTGGTGGTCAGCGCGACCGCGGACGTGAGCGCGCTCAGCATGGCCGGGATGAAGGCCGGCGCCGCTGCCCACTACATGCCCAAGGGCGATGCCCGCGTGATCGCCGCCACGCCGATGATCGGCGGCGGTGGCAAGACCGCGGCGAAGTTCGCCGGCAGCAAACTCAAGGCCGGTGGCGACTACAGCTTCTTCTGTTCGTTCCCGGGCCACTCGGGAATCATGAAAGGCAAGCTGGTCGTCACCAAGTAAACCCGCAACGTCGCATCGGTCGCCGCGCATCGGTGACCGATGCGCACGCTTTCAAGCGTGTTGCGCGGCCATGCGCCCGAGCGTGACCAGGGCCGCGGCGATGCGCGCATCCAGCGGGTGCCCGCAATTCATCCGCAGGCAATGGCCGAAGCCGCGGCTGGCCGAGAACATCGGTCCCGGGGCGATGCTGATGCCCAGTTTCGAGGCCGCACGCTGCAGGCGTAGCGCATCCACGCCCGGATCCAGTTCGATCCACAGGAAATAGCCGCCTGCCGGGCGCGTGACCCGCGTGCCTGGCGGGAACGCCTGCCCGATCGCGGCGATGTACTGCTCCTGTTGCTCCGACAGGGTCTTGCGCAAACGGCGCAGGTGGCGATCGAAGCCGCCACGCTCCAGGTAACGGGCGATGCCGATCTGGGTCGGCACGTTGCTGTTCAGGGTCGTGGTCAGCTTGAGCCGGGCGATGCTGCGCGCCTCGCGCCCGGCCGCGACCCAGCCGATGCGGTAGCCAGGCGCCAGGCTCTTGGAGAATGAAGAGCAATGCATCACCAGCCCGTCGCGGTCGAAGGCCTTGGCCGGCAAGGCGCGCTGGCCGGCGTAATGCAGTTCGGCATAGACGTCGTCCTCGATCAGCGGGATGCCGTGTTGCGACAGCAGCGCGACCAGCGCGCGCTTGCGTTCCTCCGGCATGCTGCTGCCCAGCGGATTGTGGAAGGTCGGCATCAGCCAGCAGGCGCGTGGCGTGTGGCGCGCGATCGCCGCCTCCAGCGCGTCCAGGTCGATGCCGTCGCGCGGATGGGTCCGCACCTCGATCGCGCGCAGGCCGTTGCGTTCCAGCGATTGCAGCGTGGCGTAGAAACACGGCGACTCGACCAGCACCGCGTCGCCGGGCCGGGTCACCGCGGCCACGCACAGGTTCAAGGCCTCCAGCGCACCGTTGGTGATGACGATTTCGTCGATGCCCACGTCCATGCCATCGATCAGGTAGCGCAACGCGATCTGCCGCCGCAACGCGGCGTTGCCCGGGGTCAGGTCGTCGACCGTGCTCCAGGGGTCCAGGTGCACCGCCGCCGAGGCCACCGCCCGGCCGATCCGGGCCAGCGGGAACAGCAGCGGGCTGGGGAAGGCGGATCCCAAGGGGACCACGTCGTGGGCCATGGCCGACTGCAGCACCTCGAACACCAGTTCGCTGACATCGACATCGCGCGATTCGCCGTCCGGGCGCGAGGCGGTTTCCGGTTCCGGCGGCAGCGGCTGGGCGTGGGCGCTGACGTAGTAGCCGGACCGGGGCCGCGACTGCACCAGGCCGCGTGCCTCGAGCAGGTAGTAGGCCTGGAACACGGTGGAAGGGCTGACCTGGCGCGCCGCCGCGGCCTGGCGCACCGAAGGCAGGCGCTGGCCCGGCTTGAGCAGGCCGTCGCGGATCGAATGGGCGATGTCCCCGGCCAGCGACTCGTAGCGCTTCATGGCTGAACTGATCCGGTTTTTATTACCAAATCTGATTCTACTGGAACTGATCCGGTCGGGGGATCATGGCCGGGTCCCGAATAGCCCGTGGAGGGCCTCGCCGTGAATCCCGTGGTTGAACTCAACCTGGCCATGATCCTGTTCGTGCCGTGGTTCTCGATCCTGGCGGCGCTGTTCTGGATGTTCCCCCGGCAGCCGCGCAACGGCGCGCGCAAGGCCTTCGACATCGTTTCCCTGGTCCTGGCCACGGCGCTGGCGACCTTCGGCATGCAATGGAGCGTGCACAACGCCGAACCCGGCTACGGCCACATGTGGCAGCAGATCCTGGCCACGATGATGGCCTACGGCGGCTTCCTGATGGTCATGACGGTCGCGGTGATGGTGCGCTGGATGTGGCTGTCGCGCACACCCGCAGTTCTCGCCTCTCCGGAGCAGGAATCATGAAAACCCTCTTCATCCTCGGCTTCCTCGGCCTGATCGTGTACCAGCTCGGCGCCGGGCTCTACTACATGCTGGTGGACACCGGCGGCAGCAAGCGCACGGTCAACGCGCTGACCAAGCGCATCGGCCTGTCGGTGCTGTTGATCGCGCTGGTCGCGGCGGGCATCGCCAGCGGCGTGATCGAGCCGCACGGCATCGGCCACTGACGCTTCGCGGCGACGCTTGCGCAAGCGGGCGCCCGCGCTGTGGCGTGGCACAGGCCATCCAGTCATACTCGGGGCGCTCCAGGGATTGCTGAACACACCGCGACACGGACCACCGATCATCGGTGGTCGCCAAGTCCGCTGCCTAGTTCGAGTGACTTGCCCGGTTGTTGCGTTGACGTTCCTCAAGCGGTTCGCTGGATTGCATCCACCAACCTTGGGAGGGGTCATGCTGGAACAATATGGTTTGACGTTGGCGCTGGTCTGCGCCGCGATTGCGATTCTCTACGGCATCATTTCCGCACGCTGGATCCTGAAGCAACCTGCCGGCAACGCCCGCATGCAGGAGATCGCCGCGGCGATCCAGGAAGGCGCCAGCGCTTACCTCAACCGGCAATACACCACCATCGCCATCGCCGGCGCGGTGTTGTTCGTGCTGGTCGGATTCTTCCTCGGCTGGCCCGCGGCGATCGGCTTCCTGATCGGTGCGGTGCTGTCCGGCGGCGCCGGTTACATCGGCATGAACGTGTCGGTGCGCGCCAACGTGCGCACCGCCGAAGCCGCGCGCAAGGGCATCGGCGCGGCCATGGATGTCGCCTTCCGTGGCGGCGCCATCACCGGCATGCTGGTGGTCGGCCTGGGCCTGCTGGGTGTGGCCGGTTATTACCTGGTCCTGGACAGAATGGGCATCAGCGGCGAAAAAGCGCTGCATGCGCTGGTCGGCCTGGCCTTCGGTTCCTCGCTGATCTCGATTTTCGCGCGACTCGGCGGCGGCATCTTCACCAAGGGCGCCGACGTCGGCGCCGACCTGGTGGGCA
Source organism: Pseudoxanthomonas sp. (assembly GCA_050737675.1). Lineage (GTDB taxonomy): Bacteria > Pseudomonadota > Gammaproteobacteria > Xanthomonadales > Xanthomonadaceae > Pseudoxanthomonas_A. The sequence continues at coordinate 1,832 of JBOHXX010000103.1, read as the reverse complement.
AGGTCGAAGCCGGCATTCCCGAGGACGACCCCCGCAACCCGGCAGTGATCGCCGACAACGTCGGCGACAACGTCGGCGACTGCGCCGGCATGGCCGCCGACCTGTTCGAGACCTACGCGGTCACCGTGATCGCGACCATGCTGCTGGCCGGCCTGACCTTCGCCGGCGATCCGAAGGCGGTGCTGTATCCGCTGGTACTGGGTGGCGTGTCGATCATCGCCTCGATCATCGCCACCTTCTTCGTCAAGGTGAAGGAAGGCGGCTCGATCATGGGCGCGCTGTACAAGGGCGTGATCGTGTCGGCGCTGCTGTCGGCGGTCGCGTTCTGGTTCGTCACCGACAACCTGCTGCCGCAGGGACTGACCGGTAGTGACGGCGTGGCGATCACCAAGCATGCGCTGTTCCATTGCTCGCTGATCGGCCTGGTCCTGACCGGACTGATCGTGTGGATCACCGAGTACTACACCGGCACCCAGTTCAAGCCGGTGCAGCACATCGCCGCGGCCTCGACCACCGGCCACGGCACCAACATCATCGCCGGCCTCGGCATCTCGATGAAGTCCACCGCGCTGCCGGTGATCGTGATCTGCGCCGCGATCTGGGGCGCGTATGCGCTCGGCGGCCTGTTCGGCATCGCCATCGCCGCGACCGCGATGCTGTCGATGGCCGGCATGATCGTGGCACTGGATGCCTACGGCCCGATCACCGACAACGCCGGCGGCATCGCCGAGATGGCGGAACTGCCGCCGGAGATCCGCAACATCACCGACCCGCTGGATGCGGTCGGCAACACCACCAAGGCGGTGACCAAGGGCTATGCGATCGGTTCGGCCGCGCTGGCCGCGCTGGTCCTGTTCGCCGACTACACCCACAACCTGCAGACCGCGCATCCGGACAGCGTCTTCACCTTCGACCTGTCCAACCACATGGTCATCATCGGCCTGCTGATCGGCGGATTGATTCCATATCTGTTCGGTGCGATGGCGATGGAGGCAGTGGGTCGTGCTGCCGGTTCGGTGGTGGAGGAAGTGCGTCGCCAGTTCCGCGAGATCCCCGGAATCATGCAAGGCACCGGCAAGCCCGACTACAGCAAGGCAGTCGACCTGCTGACCAAGTCGGCGATCAAGGAAATGGTCGTGCCCTCGCTGCTGCCGGTGGCGGTGCCAGTGATCGTGGGCATGCTGCTGGGTCCACAGGCGCTGGGCGGATTGCTGATCGGCACGATCGTCACTGGCCTGTTCGTGGCGATCTCGATGACCACCGGCGGCGGTGCCTGGGACAACGCCAAGAAGTACATCGAGGACGGCCACCATGGCGGCAAGGGTTCCGAGGCGCACAAGGCCGCGGTCACCGGCGACACCGTCGGCGACCCGTACAAGGACACCGCCGGCCCGGCGATCAACCCGCTGATCAAGATCATCAACATCGTCGCCCTGCTGCTGGTGCCGGTGCTGCCGGTCAATGGCTGGCTGGGGAGCCCGGCCACCAGCCATGCGCAGACGACGAGCATCCAGCAACCTGCGGACGATGCCGTTGCCTCCGCCAATGCTGCGGTTGCCGCGGCTGCCGCCAATACCGCGGTTGCTGCGGATAGCCACCTGGCCAAGCTTTACTTCGAACTGGGCTCGATTGATCTGAAGGACGTCAACGAGGAGATCGCCCCGATCCTGGCCACGCTCAGTGCGGACAAGGCGACCACCGCGCACATCTCTGGCTTCCACGACGCCTCCGGCAACCCCGATGCCAATGACGAAATCGCCAGGCAGCGCGCAGACACCGTCATGGGCCTTCTGGTCTCCCGCGGCGTGGAACCAGACCGCATCGTGCTGGAC
>JBOHXX010000102.1:0-9949 GCA_050737675.1 Pseudoxanthomonas sp. | reverse complement strand
GCGCCGTACCACTCCATGTATTTCGGCGCGCCTTGCTCGACGCCGTTTTCGATGAAGTCGAAGTCCAGGACCAGGTTCAGCGCTGCGATCACGATCACGAACAGGCTGAAGCCGATGCCGACGATGCCCGATTCATGGATCAGCGGGATATTGACGCCGAAGAAGCCCAGCACGATGGTCGCCAGGTAGACCAAGGCGATGCCACCGGTGGCCGCGACCACGCCCAGCTTGAAGTTTTCAGTCGCCTTGATCAGGCCGCTGCGGTAGGCCATCAGCAGGGCGAACAGGGTGCCGAAGGTCAGCAGCACGGCCTGGAAGACGATGCCGTCGAAACGCAATTCGTACATCGCCGAGATCGAGCCCAGGAAGAAGCCTTCCACCAGTGCGTACAGCGGGGCGGTGACCGGCGCCCAGGTCTTCTTGAACACGGTGACCATGGCCAGGATGAAGCCGCCGATCGCACCGCCCAGCATGTAGCCGACCACGCCCGGTGCCACGGTGGCGACGCCGTCAGCGCCCATGACGATGGACTGGTTCCAGGCGAAGGCGGCGGTCAGGACGCTCAGCAGCAACAGGATGCCGGTCTTGTTGACCGTGCCGTTCAGGGTCATTGCCCCGGCGTCGCGGGAAACCACCGCGCCGCTGCCGAGGTCGAGGAAAGTGGATTCTTTGAGTGCCGGATTGCCGCTGCGGATCATGGGTTTCCTCGTTGGAGTGTGCGGACTGCAGTCCATTCAATGTGAGGATAGCCTATCGCCGAATCAAGTCGCCGGGTTTGACAGGGCAGGCGCAGGTTCCGACAATACGCGGCCTTGTTGGCCTGCACGGCATCGCGGGACCCGAGTCGGGGTATAGCGCAGTCTGGTAGCGCATCTGGTTTGGGACCAGAGGGTCGGGGGTTCGAATCCCTCTACCCCGACCACTTCAGGTGCTGATCTACCGGTTGGATGCGACAATCCCGGTCTGGGCGCCCGTAGCTCAACCGGATAGAGCACCGGCCTTCTAAGCCGGCGGTTACAGGTTCGAGTCCTGTCGGGCGCGCCACTGCGGTATGTTGTAGTTGTTGTTTATGGTGGATGTAGCTCAGTTGGTTAGAGCACCGGATTGTGATTCCGGGGGTCGCGGGTTCAAATCCCGTCTTCCACCCCATATCGAAAAAGAGTCGTGGCGGGTTCCTGATCCGGCCATGGCTTGTTACAATATCCGGACAGTTTCAGGGCTGTTAGCTCAGTTGGTAGAGCAGTTGACTCTTAATCAATAGGTCGAAGGTTCGAATCCTTCACAGCCCACCAATAAAATCAAGGGGTTACGCCAAAAGCGTGACCCTTTCTTTTTGCGGATGTCCCCAGGATGTCCGCACGGCCGGCGTTCACCGCCTCGGCAGGAAGCACCGACGCGGCCAGCCGCCGCAGCCCTCGATCCATCGCTCCAGGTGTCGCCTCCCCTGGGCCATGGACGCGCAGGGGTGGGACTCCCGAATGTTTCCCCATTGGATCGTGACGCGCCAGCGGCCGTCCCGCTGGGTGACGTACGCGATGCAGCCGTAGTGCCAATTGAGATATGCCCCTTTGTCATCTTCAATCCACTGGCAGGGGGCGGGCAGCATCGGCGCAGGATGGATCAGGGTTTTCCTACGCGGTGAGACGGATTTTCCCGATAGCGCGCCCTTGGCACCCGTGGCAATCTATCCCTGCCCCGGAAGCACGCCTATGCACCGAAAGGATGCCACTCGCAACAGGGATGGGCGCGGCCTTGAGTAAGCCGTGAAGCTGGGCCGGGGCGCTCTCTAACGCAGGTGATTCATGCACGCACCGATCATGCAGGACTGTCAATTATGTGGTCACCGTCACCAGCGCGGCCCCGGCCGGCATGATGGCCGCACCATCGCCGATTACAGGCTGTCCGTGTGCAATGGTTGCTTCAACGCGAACTGGGATGGCTGGGGACCAGCACTAGAGCCGGCGTTCGTGACGCATCTGGCGCGTGTGGGAATCCCGCTACCGGAGCGGAACGAAAAGGGCTGGTATCCCCGCGGCGACTAAACCCGCAACGGCCCAATCCAGACCTCCGGCAACGTGAGTCCGTACACGGCCAGGGCCACGGCCAGCACCAGGTCGTCATGCGCACCCTCGCGCGCGCCGAACGTGGCATTGCCCACGGCGGTATAGCTCACGCGGAAGTCGATCAACTCGCGCCGGAACGTCTTGGCCAGGGGCAAGGTATCGGGCATGTGCAGCTGGCCGTTGTGCATGAGCGCCTGCAGGCGGCTTATCAGGTCCAGCTTGGCCACCGTCCGGCCGCCCGCTTCGTTCGTGCCGCTTCCTTGGAACGTGATCGTCACCGGCACCAGCCGCGGCACGCGCTCCTGTCGCATGATGTCGTACATGGGCCGGCCGACGCCGGTAAAGTCCATGAAGATGCGCGGGTCATGCTCGGCGATCTGCGGCCGCGCCACGATGCGCTTGATCCGTGCCGCCTGGGCCGGGTAGGCCTCGCCCAGCGGCGCCTGTTCCAGCAGTCGCAAGTTGAAGTCGGCCTTGGGAAGCTCGCGGCGCATCTCGATCAAGCGCGCGCGGCCGGCCTGGGACAGCTGCAGCTCGTCGACCAGGTAATCCGGCACCACTTGCCGCACGCGCTCGACCACGGCCAGCGACGTGGGATCCTTCGATTGTCCCAAGTCGACGCCGACCGCGATCGTTCGTTCTTCCAGTGGTGTAAATCTCATGCCCAGGCCTCGATTGTGTTGTCGACCATGGCGTCGATCATTTCGCTACTGAAAAAGGCCTCGTCCGTGTCGGTGAACTCGCAGAGGAAGTCAGAGCGGAAAGCCCACTCGCTCATGGCTTGGCGTTCCTCCTCGAGAAACTCGGCGGTGATGTGCGGGCAATCCTTGGCGGTGATCGTGATGCGGGCCCAATCGGTGCCTGTTTCCCAACATTCGTAGAACCATCCGCGCCGGCCATAGGGCGTAGTGAGTGCGATTAGCTGGCTGGTCTGGGACGCCGCCAGCATGGGACGCAGCGCGGTGTACACCTTGTCGATCACGCGCGCGGCCTCGTCGATATAGATCGCGCGCGGCGCGGAGTAGCCGCGGATATTGGCGTCATCGTCGCCGGGCAGCGCCACCAGCAGGGAACCATTCTCCAGTTCCATCTCGGTGTCGGTGTCCTTGCGGATGCGCGGCACGCCTTCCAGGCGCTTGTAGACCGCGCGCACCTTGCGAAACAGCAGCCGCGACTGGCGCAGCGTGGGCGCGATGATCAGGTACAGGCCCGGCGCGTAGATCATGCCCTGGGCGGCCTTCGCGCCGATCACGGTCGACTTGCCGGCCTGCCGGTTGCACATGATCAGCACGCGCCGCGCCTCGGCGCGCATGGTCTGTTCCTGCCACGGCGCCGGCTCGATCGGGTTGCCTTCCTCGTCGCGCGCACCCTCACGGAAAACGGCGGCCGGATCCTGGGCGCGTGCGAAGTCCCGCGCCAGGCTCACGCGGCGGCCTTGTGTTCGATCACCCGGGCGCCGCGCATCTCGTCGACCGTAAGCACCTGCAGGGCCTCGGCGTGCTCGATGGCGGACACGGCGGCGCCCCAGGCCTCGGGAAAGGGCTTCAGCGCCCGCACAAGCTCGGTGCGGATCGCATGCCACCGTGGGTCCGCCGTGAAGTTGATCTGCGTGTTGTTGACCACCGTGTGCGCGCCCATGTCGCCCAGCAGCTTGCCGATGCGCTCGGACACTTGCCCCGCGGCTGCCAGTGCGCGCGTTTCGCCGGCATCGTCGCCGATCTTCCCGGCGCGGTCGGCCACCTGATACAGGCGCGCGCGTTGCCAGGCGAAGTGATCCAGCAGGCTTTTGGACTCGATCTCCCGAACCTGGGCCAGTTCCTCGTCGCTGCGGTTGCCGCGCACGCGCAGGCGGTGGATCAGCTCCTCCGGCATGTGGTCGTTGCGGTAGCGGCTCAGCTGCGACTGCGTGAGGCCGTAGCGCTTGCCCAGCGTGCGCATGGCGATGTTGTTGGCCAGGCCGATCTCGATCTGTGCGCGGTCTGGGTGGTTGGCGATTTCAGGCTTGCGGCTCATTCCCAATGCTCCGCACGTTCGCGCCGGATCAGCTTTATCTGTCTGCGATCCGAAACCACGTACTCATTGAACGCCGGGTTTTCGGCCATGAAGATTGCACCGTCATACGGCGTGCCGACGCCAAAATCTGCGCGGATCTGGCCCGGCTCTTGCACCAGCGGAGCGCGCATGCGCAGGCATACAACCATCACGTTGCGCCCGTATCGGATGGCACGCGCCCGATCAGTCGTGAAGAAGAAGGCATTGCCACCGTGCCCGATCTGCGCATGATCGAACTCCGTAAAATCCGCGCTGGTGCCGTGATAAAACAGCTGCGGGTCGCCGGACTCGTCGACCATTTGGGAGCCTTGGAACCAGACTTGAAAAGCGAGGCTATCGATGTCGATCCGGTCCTCGGTGTCGGGCTCGATGGGATCCAGGTCCGTGGCCCTGCGCTCGCGCCGGGCTGTATCCACGCGAAAGTCTTCCGCGATCGACTCGAACCCGCCCAATAGGCGGCGTATTGCCTGTTGACGCTGGGTGGCCACTAGAAACCCTGCGGTGTCTTGAGCGGCACCAGTGGCCGCGCTTCGGCCGGGCCTTCCTTGTCGCGGATGATCTCGGCGAAGGCGCGCACGGTGTCGAGCCAGTCAATGAAAGCCTGAGCGGCCGCGGTGGTGTCTGCAGGCGTGCCGTCCGGGTTGCGGCTCATCTTGTGGAACGCGGAGTCGAAGCCGGCGCCATGGAACAGGCGGCGACCGTAGCCCATGGCCGCACTGCGGGTCATCGGCGCCAGCTCGGCGCGCATGGTCTCGATGCGATCGGCCCCGCTCATGCGGCGTCCCGCTGCGGTGGGATCCAGGTGGACAGCTTCTCCATGCGGTCGGCTGCATCGAAGTCGATCAGGGCGTTGGCTTCCTTGGTCAGTTCGGTGGTGGCCGTATGCAGTTGCACCAGCGCCGCGCGCAGGTCGTCCTGGTCGGCCAGGTGCTCCGGCTCCACCTGCTGCAGGTACTGGCGCACGTACTGGCCGTGCACGTCCTCACTGAGCCCGGATGCCACCGGCGGGGCGCTCGCCACCGCGCGAGGGTGGGCTGCGGCGATGGCCGCCGCCTCGCGGGGGTCCTTGGCCGCCTTGATCATGGCGCGCACCTCGCTGTCGATCATCGCGTCGCCCACGTTCGAAGGCGGCTTGCGTGCATTGCCCAGGACGGTGGCCAGGTGCTTGGACTTCTCCTCGATCAGGTCCAGCGCGTTGTCGTGCTCGGCGCTGATGCGCTGCAGTTGCTTCTTGGCGAACTGGGCGGACCGCAGGTAGGCGGCGCGCTTGTCGGTGGACGTGTCGGCCACGCTCGACCAGTGGGCCGTGTGGATGTCCTCCCAGGCGCGCATGGCGTCGTTGGCCAGCTTGGCCACCAGTTGAGAAGCATGGCTGCGCGGCACGCGGGGTTCGTCCTCGTCGCGCAGCTCGTCGACGCCGAAGCGAAGCCGGAGCATGCCGGGCACCATCCGCTTGGAAGACTCCATGTATTTGGCGCGAACGTCGGTGGGCAGGCTGCGCAGGATGTCGTCGTATGAGGCCATGGGTGTGCGCCTCCTGGGCGCGATAGCGTCGAAAAATGATGCGGATAGATCCGGCATGGATAGCGTGCGCGGACACGGTGAGGACATCAATTGCGCATTGCTTCAATAAAGCCGCAGTTTCTAGTTCATTTCGGTGCATTGCCCATTGATTTCTTATCAAAGGGTCGGCCTAGAGTGCGTGAGCGTAAGTGCTTGATTTATAAGGATTTACCCCTACGTCCTAGCACAAATGCCGCATAAAAGCTATATAAATCAATCACTTACAGCGGCACTAGGGGGACCACCCCAAACCGCTTGTTCGTCTGCGCGGACAGCCCGAACTTTTGCTCGTTCTCCTGGCGTCGCTTGTCCTTGTTGTGCCACCACGCCGCAGCGTTGGCGCATTGAATGGAACAGGATCGGCGCTTGCCTTTGTGGGGTGGTAGGTGTCGGCCGCAGCCGTTGCATAGGTGCATATGGGTTCCTTTTGATTCGTCGATGACTTGTTGTGGGTTTTCCCCACACCCCTAGAGCGATCTGACACAACAAGTCACGGCGGGCGCGGGGGGAACGGTTGGGGGTGCGCCTTGCGGCGCGCACTCCCCCAACTCGCCCCCATTCCCCTAAGCGGTTGTGGATTGGAAAACCACAACTCACCCACAAGTCGAAACGCTGTACCGGCGCGGGTTTCAGCCGCACTTGTGGATTTCATGCGGCCTTATCCGACAAGTCAGGCAACCGGTACACGGTGGTGGTGCCCTTCGTGTTGGGGATCTTCGCGGTGTCCTCGACCAGCAGGCCTGCTTCTACGGCGGCGCGCAGGTAGCGATCTGCCCACCCAGGCGCGTGCCCGGCCGCCTCTGAAACAGCACGGGCGCTTGCGGGCCGCGTGCCGTCCAGGGCGACCACCGCGGCCACAACCTGCTCGAGCTTCGCCTGCAGTGCGCTGTCCTTCGCCTCTGCCTGCAGTTCCGCCCGCTGCCCGCGAAGCATCGCCAGGACGCGGCGCCACTTCTTCCCCGCAACATCCGCCGGCGGCCTTATCTCGACCAGCGCGGGGCCGTAGGGTGTCGCCTGCCACCGCATGAAGATTGGGGCCGGGTCGACGCCCTTGGACGTGTCCAGCGGGATAAGGACGGTGACTCTGCCCGCCCACCCGGGCGCGACCATGCGGCGAAGCATCGTGCGTGCGTCGGTGTCTGGGAACGGATCCTCCTCGCTCCCCAGGTTGGCCAACATGAGGCACTGGCGCGCGTTGAATACCAGGGCGGTCGCGCCGCGAATGTCGGCAACGGACACGTTGAGCGTTGGCAGATTGGACGCCGCTTGCTGCGACGTGTGGTGCACCAGCACGCAGGCCACCCGATGCGCCCTGGCTACCTTGCGCACCGCCAGGATCAGCGCCTTCTGGCCCGCGTTGTCCTCGTCGGCTTCGGTGAGCGTGCTGGCCGTTTCGAACACCACGATTCCCGGCGGTGCTGCGCTTGCCATCATCGGGCGCATTGCTTCGATCAGCGCGTCGACCGCTTCGCCGCGGACGGCGCGGCGTTCCACCATGCGCACCAGTTGGCACCATTCGGCGATACCGTCGGCTTCCAGGTTGGGCACGATCAAGCGATCTCGCCACTCTCCCTGTCCGTGAAGCTCGCCCAGCGCCAGCACCTTTCGTGCGTACTGGATCGGGTCATCTTCGGCGCTGTAGATAACGACGCGGCCACCACCTACGGGTGCAAGTCCTGACACGCATTCTCCGCGGGCATAAGCGCTGGCGATCGACACGATGCAGTAGGTCTTGCCCTCGCGTCCTTGAGCGGCCAGGACGGTCACCTCGCTCACCGGGAACAGCACGCCGTCATCCCCGCCATCGAAAGCATGCGGGTGTGGCTTGCTGGCCAGTGCATAGTCGGCGGCGGTGAAGGGGGCCAACGCGCTGGCCATGGCCTCTACCCGTGACGCGGCTACTTCCGGGGCCGGTGCGACCTGTTGTGCAGCGGGCTCGTACCGAGAAACGCTGCGCGCGATTGTGGACACGTCCGCGGCGTCGAGCGGCGGGCTACACCGGTTGGTGTTTACCGCGTGCAGTGCGGCTTCTATTTCCCCTTCCTCCATGCCCCGCCGGCGCATGGATCCGGCCAGGCTTGTAAGCGTTGTGTTGCGCTCGGTCTCTGCGATGGCCCCCGAAACTACCGGGGCGGCGGTTGGCACGGCATTTGCTGCCGTCGATGGCGGAAACTTTTGCAGCACAGCCTGTGCGGTGTACGGCACAGCTCCCGATTCGTGAATGATGCGGACTGGGTAGGGGTCGCCCTTCGTGTGATTGAAGCCCGGCACCCGCATGATGCGGGGTAGGTCGCAGATTTTTTCATCCGATGCGAAGGCCGCAGCGATCGCGTGCTGCACTCGCGTGAACTCGTCCAGCGGCAAGCCATCGACCAGCCAGTAGGCGTGCCACTTTCCGGGGCTCGTCTCGATGATCATGTGCGGCTCCATGCCGCAACTGTTCACCGGCTCTAGGGGCGCGCCGTCCAGGTCCGCGAACACGGCGCGCACCCTCTTGATCGTCTCCCTTTCATGGCCGCCTTCATTCACCACGGCATACACACCATCGCCGGCCAGGTTCGCCAGTTGCAGTGCGGGGGCTAGTTCCTCGAACGTGCCGGTATAGTTCCGCGCGCGCTTCCGCTTGCTGATCGTGCGGAAGCAAAACACGTCCGCCGCTTCGTCGAGGATGGTCAAAAATCGCTGGCCCTGGCCCAGGTCCACGGCGCTCAATGCAGCACCCGGGGGGCGTTGTCGGGCTTGCGCGTCATGACGTACTGCGTCACCGCATCGTTTCCGGCGAGCATGACCAGTCCCGGCTTGGCCAGGGTTTCGTCCAGGAGTTCCACGGGCAAGTAGTGCGGCTCCTCGTCTCCTTCGAACATGACGGCGATCAGCTCGCCCTGCCTCACGGCTTGAATCAGGCAGGCTTGAACTTGCTGCAGGTGCTTGCTACCTTTCGCGCGTCCCGCCCGGACCGCGTTACCGGAGCCGCCCTTGTGGCGGCTTCGTCGTTTCCGGCCGCTCAATGGCCACCAGCCTGCGCCTTGCGGGCTGCAGCGATTTCTTGCAGGGCGCCACGGATACCGGCGCCCAGGTCATTGGCTTCCTCGGCAATCTCTGCCGTGCGGCGGGACAGTTGACTGGACTCGGCTGGCGTCAGGGAAAGCAACAAGACCAGCGCCTCGGCGCGCGAGTAGGGGCCGCTCATGCGGCTTTCCTTGCGCGTGGTTCGCGCGTTGCCGTGTTGCGGCACTCGTCCAAAAACTTCTGCACGTCGTCGACGTGGTAGTAGGCGCGCTTGTGGATGATCGTCACGCGCGGCCCCTTGCGGGCATGGGCGTGCAGAGCGGCGGTTCTTTCAGTGATTCGGGTGAGCTTGCAGTATTCAGCGCGGGGGATGTAGTCCGCGAACGGGCTGCGGATAGTGTGGGTTTCAGCGGTCACGATGGGCTCCTCTTTCGAGTGCCTGCGCTGGAATGCAAAAGGGCCAGCGCAAGCGGTCGACTTACGGCGGATGCCGTAGTCCGAGTGCTTGATCGCCGACCCCCAGGGTCTACTCGGTGACTATTCCTACGAAGGGCATCGCCCCACCTCAGGTGCATGTCGTAGTGCGGCCGTCACCGGCTATCAGTTTTCCGCCCCGGATGGGACGGTCACGCATTCGTCAAAATCACACCTCCTACTTCGAGTTCACATAATGGATAAAACGATGTTCTTTTGGTGCCGTCAAGCCTACCGGATCATTCAATCTCAAAGCTGTTTCTATTCAACCACTTACGAGCCCCGACCCTGCAACCGTGACAGCAGGGTCGGGGCCGAAAAGTGCGCAGAATCAAGCCTTACCCGCCAGACGCGCGCGCGCCTCGTCCACGCTCAGGGCAACACTCTCAAGCCGCGCGATGTAGGTCGCGAAGTCCTCTGTCTTGTAGCGCAGCCCCATTAGGGGTCGGGGCATCCTGGCGCACAAGTCCTGTTTGTGGAACGCATCCTCGGGGCTCATTCCGTCCTCGATAGCCATCTCGTAGTAGCTTTTTTCGACATACCCCCAATAGTCTGGAAGGTCGTCCCATGCGAGTTGCTTCTTGCGCGGGAACGCGATGACCTGGGCGCTCATGCGGCCACCGCGTACTTTGTCGCCAGCTCTGCGTAGGCCTTTTCCAGCAGGTCCAGGATCAGCACCGCGGCATCCCGCGCGCTGTCCTCCAGTTGGTCGCTCGACGACAGGACAAGGGCCATTGAGTGCGCTTGCTTGAGGGTTTGCCCGCCTTCGCCCAGGTTAGGGGTACGGA
>JBOHXX010000101.1:0-9997 GCA_050737675.1 Pseudoxanthomonas sp. | reverse complement strand
GCTCGGTGGCCTGTACTGGCGTGGGGCGAGCCGGCGCGGGGTCGAGATCGGCATGCTGGTCGGCTTCGCCACCTGGATCTACACGCTGCTGCTGCCGACCCTGTCGGCCTCGGGTTGGCTGGGTCCGGAGTGGTTGCGGACCGGTCCGTTCGGCATCCCCTGGCTGCGACCGCAACAGCTGTTCAACCTGACCGGCTGGGATCCACTGACCCACGGCACGTTCTGGTCTCTGCTGCTCAACACCGGGGTGATGATGCTGGTGTCGGCGCGCTGGCGCCCCAGCGTCGACGAGCGTTTGCGCATCGCCCCGTTCCTGGATCCGTATGCGCAGCGCCAGACCCTGGTCGCCGGCGAATGGCCGGGCAACGTGCGCATTTCCGACCTGCTGTCGCTGGCCGAACGCATCGTCGGCGAGCGCCACGCGCGCCGCGCCTTCGCCGAACAGGCGGCCACGCTGCAGCGCGAACTGCAACCCGCCGCGGTTGCCGACCGCGCCTGGGTGCAATTCACCGAACGCCTGCTGGCCGCGTCGATCGGCGCGGCGTCGGCGCGACTGGTGCTGACCAGCGTGCTGCGCGGCTCGGGCATGGAGCTGGCCGAAGTGGTGGCGGTGCTGGACGAAGCCGGGCAGGAGCTGCGCTTCAACCGCGACATCCTCTCGGCCACGCTGGAGAACATCAGCGCCGGGATCAGCGTGGTCGATCCCGACATGCGCCTGGTGGCCTGGAACCGCAGCTACCAGCGCATGTTCGGTTATCCGCTGGGCATGCTCTACGTCGGCCGGCCGGTGGCCGACCTGATCCGCTACAACGCCGAGCGCGGCGAACTGGGCGAAGGCGATCGCGGGGAAAAGGTCGCCAAGCGCATCGAGTACATGCGCACCGGCTCGCCGCACATCTTCGAGCGCGTGCGCAGCGACGGCAGCGTGATCGAGATGCGCGGGCAGCCGCTGCCGGGCGGCGGCTACGTCACCAGCTACAACGACATCACCGACTTCAAGCGTGCCGAGACCGCCTTGCTCGAGGCCAACGAGAACCTGGAGCAACGCGTGGCCGACCGCAGCCGCGAAGCCGAGGCCGCGCAGCAATCCAAGACGCGCTTCCTGGCCGCGATCAGCCACGACGTGCTGCAGCCGTTGAATGCCGCGCGCCTGTTCACCTCGGCGCTGCGCGACACCGAAGAACCGGGCGAACAGCGTCATCTTGCCGAACGGGTCGATGCCTCGCTGCGCGCGGCAGAGGAATTGCTGGATGGCTTGCTGGACGTCTCGCGCCTGGATGCCGGCGGCATGCATACCGAGATCAGCGACTTCGATGTCGGCGCGCTGCTGCGCGAGCTCGCCGCGCAATACGCGCCGGTCGCCGCCGGGCGCGGGCTGGACCTGCGCGTGCATGCCGCCGCCCTGGCGGTGCGCAGCGACCGCCGCCTGCTGCGCCGGGTGCTGCAGAACTTCATCGCCAATGCGCTGCGCTACACCCGCAGCGGCCGCATCGTGCTCGGCGTGCGCCGCCGTGGCGAGAACCTGGAACTTCAGGTATGGGATACCGGCCCAGGCATTCCCGAACACCACATGCGGCAGATCTTCGACGAGTTCCACCGTTACCCGCAGCCGTTCGACTGGGGCGAACAGGGGCTGGGACTGGGCCTGTCCATCTGCCAGCGTATTTCGCGCCTGCTCGGCCACGACCTGGGCGCGCACAGCGTGGTCGATCACGGCAGCATGTTCTCGATCACCTTGCCACGCGCGGCACGGGCCAGCGCCATCGCGCATGAGCCGAAACCGGCGCATGCAGCCGACTCGCTGGCCGGCCTGCGGGTACTGTGCGTGGACAACGACCACGAGATCCTGGATGGCATGCGCGCCCTGCTCGGGCGTTGGGGGGTGGAAGTGATCACCGCCGCGACCGTGGACGAGGCCCTGCAGAAGATCGCGGCGATGCCGGCGGTGATGCTGGTCGACTACCACCTGCACGACCGCCTGGATGGCCTGGAGACCCTGGATGCGTTGCGCGCCGCCAGCTCCGCCCCCATCGCCGGCGCGCTGCTGACCGCCGATGGCCGCGACGAACTGAAGCAGCTCGCCCGCGAACGCGGTTACCGGCTGCTGACCAAACCGGTGAAGCCGGCCTCGCTGCGCGCCTTCCTGGCCGCGCACCACCAGGCGCTCACGGCTTGAGCGCGGGATCCCGTTGTGGCAGGCGCGCCACTTCGATGCAGTCGCGGCCCCTGCGCTTGGCCTCGTACAGCGCCGCGTCGGCGATGTTGATCCAGTCGGTCACGCTGGCGATGGAAAAGTTGACCTCGGACAGGCCGATGCTGATCGTGCAGTGCAGTTCGATGCCCGCGAACGCATACGCCGCCACCTGCCTGCGCAGGCGCTCGGCCGCGATGATGGCCTCTTCCCAACGCGTTTCCGGCATGACGATGCCGAACTCGTCGCCGCCATAGCGTCCGCCGCTGTCCATGTCGCGCAGGCAAACCTTCATCAACCGCGCGAATTCCTCGATCACGCTGTCGCCCACGACATGGCCATGGCCGTCGTTGATCTGCTTGAAGGAATCGATGTCGATCATCATCAGCACCGCAGGACGGCCGATGCGCATGAACCGATTCAATTCCTGGTTGGCCGCGTACAGCCATTGTTGCCGGTTCAGCAGCCCGGTGGCCGCGTCGAAGCGCGAGGTTTTCTCCAGCATGCGTTTCTGCTGCAGCGTCTTCTGCGCCAGCAGGCGGCTGGTGCCGCCGATCACCAGCGGCAACACCACCAGCATCGGCAGGCAGGCCAGCATGGTCCGGTAGCTGGTGACCGGCTGCAGCGGAAAACCGAGCAGGGCGCTGGCCAGCAGGCAGGCGAGCGCCATGCTCGCCAGGGTCTTGGCCCCGAAGCGCCGCCCGCCGACGATGACCTGGTTCATGGTCAGGAGGATCGCCAACAACACGCTGGGCAGGGTGTCGAAGGCCATCGCCGCGATCCAGAAGCCGACCAGCGCCGAATCGATGAACAGGTTGCGGTATTCGGCGCGCACCGGGTCGCGGCTGCGCAGGACCAGGGCGTAGGCCAGGTGCGCCCACAGCAGGCCGCTCAGGGCCAGCATCGCCCACAGCCAGCGCGGACTGTCGTGTTCCAGCAGCACCGCCCCCACGCCCACCGTGCCCAGCACGAAACCCGCCGCACGCAGCGGGTACAGGCGCTTGCTGAAGTTGAGGCGGCGCCTTGCACCCCGTTCGCTGTCCATGGGCGGATTATCGGCGAGTGGAGGTGGTCAGACCGTGTCCTGGGTCATCCGGGAGCGGGCGTTCAGGCTGCAGGCTGCAGGCAACAGGCAACAGGCAACAGGCATCGTTGCTAGTCGGGCTCTTCCGGCGGTAATACCAGCGTATCGGGGTCCACCGACAGGCGTCCGGCCATCAGCACCGCCTGGGTGCGATTGGTCACGCCCAGCTTGCGCAGGATCGCGGTGACATGGGCCTTGATGGTGGCTTCGGACACGCCCAGGTCGTAGGCGATCTGTTTGTTCAAGCGGCCCACGCAAAGCATCTGCAACACGCGGAACTGTTGCGGCGTGAGCTCGCGCAGGCGTTGCGCCACTTCGTATTCATCGCGGTCGATGCCCGGTGCGGCATGCGCTTGCGGCGGCGCCCAGCGCTCGCCCTCCAGGACCAGGCCGATGGCCTCGCCGATGGTGTCCGAGGACGCCGATTTTGGAATGAAACCCAACGCCCCGTGATCCAGCGCGCGCCGCATCACCCCGGGTTCCTCGCGCGCGGAAACGACGACGACGGGAAGTTGCGGATGCAACGCGCGCAGATGCACCAGCGCATTGAAACCGTGCGCACCCGGCATGTTGAGGTCCATCAGCAGCAGGTCGGCATCGGGATGCGCCTCGACCAGCGCGTACAGCGCATCGACGCTGTCGGCTTCATGCAGCCTCACCCCCGGCATCACCCGCTGCACCGCCCCGCGCAGGGCCTCGCGGAACAGCGGGTGGTCGTCGGCGATCAGCAGGGTAGTCATAGGGCCAGGAGTGAGCGTAGAGGAGTGAGAAGTGAGGGGCGGAAAGTGAGCGACAAGGCGTGAGGCAGATCGAATAAGCGGAGCTTCTGCTGTTACTCACTCCTCTACGCTCACTCCTCGCTTCACCGCACCTTGCGCTCGGCAACCAGCGACTCGACCACCGACGGATCGGCCAGCGTCGAGATATCGCCCAATTGCTCCGGTGCGTTCTCGGCGATCTTGCGCAGGATCCGGCGCATGATCTTGCCGGATCGCGTCTTCGGCAGGCTCGGCGCCCATTGCAGGTGGTCGGGGGTCGCGGTCGGGCCGATCATCTTGCGCACGTGCGCGACCAGTTCCTTCTGCAATTCCTCGGTCTGCGCCTCGCCCGCGATCAAAGTGACGTAGGCGTAGATGCCCTGGCCCTTGAGGTCGTGCGGGAAACCGACCACCGCCGCTTCGGCGACCTTGGGATGCGAGACCAGAGCGCTTTCCACTTCGGCGGTGCCGATGCGGTGGCCGCTGACGTTGATCACGTCGTCGACCCGGCCGGTGATCCAGTAATAGCCGTCCTCGTCGCGACGGCAGCCGTCGCCGGTGAAGTAGGTCCCGGGATAGGTGCGGAAATAGGTGTCGATGAAGCGTTGGTGGTCGCCGTACACGCTGCGCATCTGCCCCGGCCACGAATCCAGCAAAACCAGATTTCCTTCAGCCGCGCCGTCGAGGAATTCGCCGCTGGCATCGACCAGCGCCGGCTGCACGCCGAAGAACGGCAGCGTGGCCGAGCCGGGCTTGAGGTCGACGGCGCCGGCCAGCGGCGTGATCAGAATGCCGCCGGTCTCGGTCTGCCACCAGGTATCGACGATGGGGCAGCGCGAATCGCCGACCACTTCGTAATACCAGCGCCAGGCTTCGGGATTGATTGGCTCGCCGACGCTGCCGAGCAGGCGCAGCGACTTGCGCGAAGTGCGCTTCACCGGCGCCTCGCCTTCGCGCATCAACGCGCGGATCGCGGTGGGCGCGGTGTAGAACAGGGTGACCTGGTGCTTGTCGATGACTTCCCAGAAACGCGACACGTTGGGATAGTTGGGCACGCCTTCGAACATCACCGAGGTGGCGCCGTTGGCCAGCGGTCCGTAGACGATGTAGCTGTGGCCGGTGACCCAGCCGACATCGGCGGTGCACCAGTAGATATCGTCTTCGCGCAGGTCGAACACGGCTTCGTGGGTGTAGGCGGAAAACAGCAGGTAGCCCGCGGTGGTATGCAGCACGCCCTTGGGCTTGCCGGTGGAGCCGGAGGTGTAGAGGATGAACAACGGATCTTCGGCGTTCATGCGCTCGGGTTCGCATTCGGCCGGCTGCGCATCGACCACCGCATCGAACCAGCGGTCGCGCGGCATCTGCATGTCGACCGCGCCGCCGGTGTGGCGCACGACCAGCACGGTTTCGACGGTGCTGGTGCCGGGAAGTTTCAGCGCCGCGTCGACATTGGCCTTCAGCGCCACCTTCTTGCCGCCGCGCAGGCCTTCGTCGGCGGTGATGATCAGCTTGCTTTCGCAATCTGCGACGCGATCGGCAATCGAATTGGCGGCGAATCCGCCGAACACCACCGAATGGATCGCGCCGATCCGTGCGCAGGCGAGCATGGCCACGGCCGCGTCGGGGATCATCGGCAGGTAGATGGTGACCCGGTCGCCCTTCTGCACGCCCAGGCTGCGCAGGGCGTTGGCCAGCTTGCAGGTGCGTTCGTACAGCTCGCGATAGCTGATGCGCTGGGCCGGCGCATCGGGGCTGTCGGGCTCGAACAGCAACGCGGTCTTGTCGCCGCGCTTTTCCAGTTGCCGGTCCAGGCAGTTGACGCTGGCATTCAGTTCGCCGTCGGCAAACCAGCGGATGTGGAAGTCGTCGAGCTGGAAACTGACGTCCTTGACCTGCGTCGGCTGGGTGTACCAGTCCAGGCGCTTGGCGACCTCGCCCCAGAATTTGTCCGGCTGCTCGACCGATTCGCGCCAGGCGCGCCGGTATCCGTCGTGGTCGATGCGCGCCTTGGCGGCGAATTCCGGGTTGACGGGATACAGGTCGGACATGGGGATTTCCTTACGGAAGCGGGTCGTGGATATGGAGCCTGGTGGGCGCGCTGGCGCGTGCGGGCGACAGCGCAAGTCTACGCATTCGGCCATGCCGCCATGCAGCATGGTTGTTAGACCTTGGTCGTATTCGCATGCGCTTGCGACTAATGGCGAATAGGCGCGGCGGGAAGCGGCGCGCAGTCTCCCGGTTGCCGTGCTTTCGGCGCGGTTCATTCATGCCGGTTCGTTCGAGCCGGCTCATTACAGGCCAGCTCACTCGCAAGCCGGCTCATTCGAAAGCATTATCGGGAGAGGGATAATGAACAAACGTTTTGCATCGATGTCGCGCCGGCCCTTGGCCGCGGCACTGTTCGTCGCCCTGATCGCACCGGGCATGGCCTTCGCCGAAACCGCGAAGGAAAAACAACTGGAGGCACGCGTCGCCCATCTGGAACAGCAGATCCAGGCTTTGCTGTCTTCGCAGCAACAGCAGCAGGCCACGATCGCCGAGACCCAGGCCCAGGTCACCGAAGTCAAGACCGCGCAGGCGCAGGCGCCCGCAGTGCCGGCCGGCAAGCAGCCGATCCAGGTCGTCTCGATCACCCCTGGCTCCACCGCGGGTACCACCTTCAAGTTCGGCGGCTTCATCAAGGCCGATTTCCTTGCCACGCAAACCGGCGATGGCCAGCTGGCCGACGACGCCACCGGTCGTGCGCTGTACCTGCCAGGGCAGACCCCGGTGCATGGCGCTGGCGGTTCGGGAGAACGTTCCGGCGTGGACTACAACGCCCACGCCAAGTTCTCACGCTTCAACCTGGGCGTGGACACGGTGACCGAGAAGGGCGACAAGGCCGGCGCACTGGTGGAAATGGATTTCTTCGGCAATTCCCTGGGCAACCAGAATGCCACCAACACTTACGGCGTGACCCTGCGCCACGCCTATATGTACTGGAACAAATGGCTGGCCGGCCAGACCTGGTCCAACTTCATGGACGCGGCCTCGATTCCGGAAGCGGCCGACTTCGTCGGCCCGACCGATGGCGTGATCTTCGTGCGCCAGGCGCAGATCCGCTATACCAGCGGCGGCTTCAGCGTGGCCCTGGAAAATCCGGAAACCACCCTGGTCAACGGCGCCTCGTCGGACCGCGGCGCCATGCCCGACCTGACCCTGCGTTACAACTGGAAGGGCGACTGGGGCACGTTCGGCGTCGCCGGCCTGGTGCGGCAACTCAAGATCGACCGTCCCGGCTTCGATGACAGCGAGGTCGGTGGTGGCCTGACCGTGGGCGGCAAGTGGGTGATGGGCGGCAGCGACAACCTGCACTACCAGCTCACCGCCGGCGAAGGCATTGCCCGCTATGTCGGCCTGGGCATCACCGGCGACGCCTCCGCCGATGCCAGCGATGGCAGTCTCGACACCACCGGCGTGATGGCCGGTTACGTCGGCTGGCGCCATGCGTTCACACCGAAACTGCGCAGCAACCTGATCTACGCCCGCAGCGATTACGACAACGACGCCTCGGTCACCGGTGCGCTGGTGACCAAGAGCGTGCAGTCCCTCCGCGCCAACATGTTCTACACGCCGATGCCCAAGGTCGATGTCGGCGCCGAGCTGATGTACGGCGTGCGCGAGATCGAGGATGGCCGCAAGGGCGACATCAGGCGCGTCCAGTTCACCACCAAATACAGCTTCTAAGGGGAGCCAGCATGTCCACGACAACAGCAAACGGCGCACTGCCCACGGGCAAGCCGCTGACCGCAGGCCACAAGAAGGTCATCTTCGCCTCCAGCCTGGGCACGGTCTTCGAGTGGTACGACTTCTACCTGTACGGATCGCTGGCCGCGATCATCGCCAAGCAGTTCTTCTCGGCGCTGAACCCGGCCAGCGGCTTCATCTTCGCCCTGCTTGCCTTCGCCGCCGGTTTCGCGGTGCGTCCGTTCGGCGCGCTGGTGTTCGGCCGCCTGGGCGACATGATCGGACGCAAGTACACCTTCCTGGTGACCATCGTGATCATGGGCTCGGCGACCTTCCTGGTCGGCATATTGCCCAGTTACAACACCATCGGCGTGGCCGCACCGGTCATCCTGATCGGCCTGCGCATGCTGCAGGGCCTGGCCCTGGGCGGTGAATACGGTGGCGCTGCCACCTACGTCGCCGAACATGCACCCAACGGCAAGCGCGGCCTGTACACCAGCTTCATCCAGACCACCGCCACGCTGGGCCTGTTCCTGTCGCTGCTGGTGATCCTGGGTTGCCGCTTCGCGCTGGGCAACGAGGCGTTCGAAGAGTGGGGCTGGCGCATTCCGTTCCTGGTGTCGATCGTGCTGCTGGGCGTGTCGGTGTGGATCCGCATGCAGCTGAGCGAGTCGCCGCTGTTCCAGGAAATGAAGGACAACGGCAAGCTGTCGAAGGCGCCGCTGACCGAGAGCTTCTTCTCCAAGAACGGCAAGATCGTGTTGCTGGCGCTGCTCGGCGCGACCGCGGGCCAGGCGGTGGTCTGGTACGCAGGCCAGTTCTACTCGCTGTTCTTCCTCACCCAGACCCTGAAGATAGACGGCACCACGGCCAACCTGCTGATTGCCGGCGGGTTGATCATCGGCACGCCGTTCTTCATCTTCTTCGGCTGGTTGTCGGACAAGATCGGGCGCAAGCCCATCATCATGGGCGGCTGCCTGATCGCCGCACTGACCTTTTTCCCGATCTTCAAGGGCCTGACCCACTACGGCAACCCGGCGATGGAAGAAGCCGTGGCGACCAGTCCGGTGGTGGTGGTGGCCGATCCGGCGACCTGCAAGTTCCAGTTCGACCCGGTTGGCAAAAAGGTCTTCACCAGCAGCTGCGATATCGCCAAGGCCGCACTGGCCAAGTCCGGCGTGACCTATTCCAACCAGGATGCCCCGGCCGGCACGGTCGCGCACATCCAGGTGGGCAGCGCGACGGTGGAAGCGTTCGAGGGCGGTGGCATGGAGGCGGCCGCGTTCAAGGCCAAGTCGGGTGATTTCGGCAAGGCCTTGTCGGCAAGCCTGACCGAGCACGGCTATCCGGCGAAGGCCGATCCGGACCGCATCAACATCCCGATGATGCTGGTCCTGCTGTCGATCCTGGTGATCTACGTAACCATGGTCTACGGCCCGATCGCGGCCTGGCTGGTGGAACTGTTCCCGACCAAGATCCGCTACACCTCGATGTCGCTGCCGTACCACATCGGCAACGGCTGGTTCGGTGGTTTCCTGCCGACCATCGCCTTCGCCATGGTCGTGGCCAGCGGCAACATCTACCAGGGCCTGTGGTATCCGATCATCATCGCGGCGATGACCCTGGTGATCGGCACCCTGTTCCTGCCGGAAACCAAGGACGTCGACATCACCAAGTAAGTTTCCCCTGCGTCACCCGGACCCCAGGTCCGGTTTCACCAGCGCCGGCCTGCAAGGGCCGGCGCTTTTTTTTGGCGGCGGCTTTCTTGTAGGAGCGGCGCAAGCCGCGAGCCTTTGGCTTTGCTTTAGATCTGGTCAAGAGCTCGCGGCATGCGCCGCTCCTAAAAGAAGCAGCTCCCACGCGGCTATTGCGGCGGCGCGGCCAGCTCCCTGGCGCTGAGGTAGCCGTCGCGATTGACGTCCTGCTTCTTGAACGTGGCCGCCAGCCGCTCGCGGTGCTCCACGCGGGTGATGGCCTGGCCTTTTCCGCCGGGCAGTTCGTCCGCGCTGAGCACGCCATCGCGATTGGCGTCGCGCGCATCGAAGGCGTAGCTCATCCAGTCCAGGTATTCGCCTACGCTGACCCGACCATCGGCATCGGTGTCCATGCGTGCCAGGTAGTCGCTGGTGGCGGTGACCTGGGCTAAGGCCATGACTGGCGCCAGCAGCGTGACCACCAGGATCATTGGAATGCGCATGGCCGACATCTTATTGGAATAATGCATGCATTGCCTTGTGG
>JBOHXX010000100.1:0-10004 GCA_050737675.1 Pseudoxanthomonas sp. | reverse complement strand
CGCCTGCAGCTGGGACTCAACCTGATCGCGCCGGGACGCCGCAGGCGCGTGGACGCGCTGGTGGTCGCCGGGATCAAGGGCGCCAAACTGTGCCTGGGCGTGGCCTTCATGCTGCTGGTCGCCGCCTTCATCGAAGCGTTCTGGTCGTCGACCCAATCCATTCCGGCCGCGATCAAGTTCAGCGTGTCGGGCGTGCTGTGGACGCTGGTGCTGCTGTGGCTGTGGCGCGGCGGGCGCAATCGGGCGGAGGAAGCCGATGCGTCTTGAGCAGATGACCGTGCACCTGCGCGAGCGTTCGGCCTGGGAAGCGGTCGAGCTCGGCACCGCGCTGGTCCGCCGGCACGCGGCGGCGATCTGGAAACCCTGGGTGTTGCTCACGCTTCCCCTGTTCGTCGCCCTGAATGCCGCGACCTGGTGGATCGACAGCCTGTGGCTCGCCGGCTTCCTGATGTGGTGGCTGAAGCCGGCGTTCGACCGCATCCCGCTGTTCGTGATCTCGCGCGCCACCTTTGGCGCGACGCCGACGCTTGGCGAAACCCTCTCCGCGCAATTGCGTTGGGGCTGGAAACCACTGCTGCACCATCTGACCTGGCGACGCTTCAGCCCGGCGCGCTCGTTGTTCCTGCCGATCGACCTGCTCGAAGGCGTGCACGGCACGCGCCTGCGCGAACGCCGGCGCGTGCTCGGCGGCGCGGCCTACGGCAACGCCGCGCTGCTGACTTTCGTCTGCATCAATTTCGAAGCCTCGCTGTTCTTCGCCTGCATCGCCTCGATCCTGATGTTCCTGCCGATCGACGAGCTGCCGGAAACCATGCGCGTGGGCTGGGCGCTGATCACCGAACAGATGCCGTGGTGGGTGCAGCTCACTTGCAACCTGTTCGCCTGGATCGCCGTTTCGATCATCGAACCGTTCTTCGTCGGCGCCGGCTTCGGCCTCTACCTCAACCGCCGCACCCAGATCGAAGCCTGGGACGTGGAAATCGCCTTCCGCCGCTTGCGCGCACGACTGACTGCGGCCGCGACCTCGTTCGCGCTGGTGCTGGCATTGCTGGGCGCGGCGATCCAGTTCCCGGCGCAGGCGCAGGAAAAGAATCCGCCACCGGAGCCGGCTGCCACGCCAGCAGAAGTGTTCGGCGACCAGCTCGTGGACGACCAGGCTTTCCGCAAGGCCGTCGACCAGGCCTACAAGGACCCGTTGCTCGACAGCAAGCGCAAGCAGGCCACCTGGGAAAAGCGCGACAAGACCAAGCCGAAGGAACCCAAAAAGACCGACCTGTCCTGGCTGTCCGGTGTCGTCGGCATCTTCGCCTTCATCGCCGAATGGGGCCTGTGGATCGTGGTCGCGATCCTGGTGGTGCTGTTGCTGGTTTCGATGCGTTACTGGCTGCCATGGATGCGCGGCTCGCTGCGCCGGCACAAGCCGTTGCCCGCTGACGTGGAAACCGAAGCGCTGTCGATTCCGGAAATTTTGCCCGACGATGTTCCCACCGAAGCGCGCCGGCTGTGGGCGCAAGGCAAGCCGCGGCATGCGCTGGCGCTGCTGTACCGGGCCAGCGTGGAAACCATGGCCCAGCGCGCCGGTGTCGCCCTGGTGCCGGGCGCGACCGAATCCGAATGCCTGCGCGCCTCGCGGCGCATGCCCGACGGCGAGGACCGCAGCCTGTTCGCGCGCATGGTCCGGGTCTGGCAGTACGCGGCCTATGCGCAGCAGTTGCCGGCGGCGGAGGAGTTCGACGACCTGGTTTCCACCCTGCAGCAACGCTACCGGTGGGCCGCATGAGCCGCCTCGGCAGCAGCGCGCGCATCGCCCTGATCGTATTGCTGGGCGCGGGCCTGATCGCGGCAGGTGTTGCCTGGTTCCTGCACACCTACGAGAAAGTGGAAAAGGAAATCGCCCTGCCGCCGCGTGGCGAAGCCAGCTTCAACCCGCTGTATGCGCTGAAGAAAACCTTGCAGGCAGATGGCCTCAAGGTCGATTCGCGCCAGCGTCTGAACCTGTCCACGGCGCAGTTGGGCAAACGCGACACCCTGCTGATCCTCAACGACCCGCGCGCGATGACCCCGGTCGATTCGCGCCGATTGCTGGAATGGGTGGCCGGCGGCGGCCACTTGCTGTTGCGTACGCCGCCGGCCGGCAGCCCCAATAAGGAAACCAGCGTGCCGCTGCTGGAAGCGCTGCACGTACTGCTGACCGACGATGCGCCGCAGTGCGTTCCCTTGCAGGTGCCGGGCGAAGAACAGCACATCGAGTTCTGCCGCGGCCGTCGCTTCTTCTTCGACCAGGTCGAACCGGAACTGGCCTGGGGCGACCTGCAGGCGGCGTACGTGTATGCGCGCCTGAGCCATGGCGAAGGCCATGTCGACGTGCTGGCGGATTTCGATTTCCTGACCAGCAACGGCAACCGGCAGGGCAATCCCTTCGCCCCTGACGAGGATCCGCGTTCCGGCGGCCTCCGCGACGGTCCGCATCGTGCGCTGGCGCGGCAATTGCTGGCGCCCAACTACGGCCACGGCACCATGCACCTGGTCTATGCCGCGCAGATGCCGTCGCTGTGGCGCATGGTGCTGCAACGCGGCTGGCCGGTGTGGGCGCCGTTGCTGCTGGCCCTGCTGGCGTGGTTGTGGCTGCGCATGCAACGTTTCGGTCCGCAGCGGCCCGCGCCCGCGGGTGAACGCCGTTCGTTGCTGGAACACGTGCGCGCCAGCGGCGAACACCTGTTCCGCTACAACAAGCGCGCGCTGCTGTATGCGTCGGTGCGCAATTCCTTCCTCGCCCGCCTGCGTCGCCGCGATCCGGTCGCCGCGGCGCTGACCGGCGAGCCGCAGGTCGGCGCCATCGCCGAGCGCCTCGGCATTCCCGCCGAAGCGGTACGCACCGCGCTGCAGGCGCCGCCTTCGCACGACAAGTCCGCGTTCCGCAACCGTATCTCCACCCTGATCCAGCTGAGAAACCGTCTATGAACGATGCAACCGCAACCGTTTCGATCACACCCATCACCGGCGAAGCGCTAGCCGAGCGCGCCGCCGCCGTGCGCGAGGAAGTCTCCAAGGCCTTCATCGGCCAGCCGGAGGTGCTGGACCAGATCCTGATCGCGTTGCTCGCCGGTGGCCACGTGCTGATCGAAGGCGTGCCCGGGCTCGGCAAGACCCTGCTGGTGCGCGCACTGGCCCAGGCGCTGGAACTGAACTACGCACGCGTGCAGTTCACTTCCGACCTGATGCCCAGCGATGTCAGCGGCCACGCGGTCTACGACCCGAAGACCGAGAGCTTCAAGATCCGCCGCGGCCCGGTGTTCACCAACCTGCTGCTGGCCGACGAGATCAACCGCGCACCGGCGAAGACCCAGTCGGCGTTGCTGGAAGTGATGCAGGAAGGCCAGGTCACCATCGAGGGAAAACCATTCGAACTGTCGCCGCCGTTCCTGACCCTGGCCACGCAGAACCCGGTAGACCAGGAAGGCACGTATCCGCTGCCGGAAGCGCAGCTGGATCGTTTCCTGTTGAAGATACTGATCGACTACCCCGCGCTGGCCGATGAGAAGCGCATGGTCGATGCGATCACCACCGGCCGCAGCACCGGCGACTTCGACCTGTCCAAGGTGCAACGCGTGCTTGGCGCCGCCGACATCGTCGCCATGCAGCAGGGCACCGCTGCGGTGACGGTGGACGAGCAGGTGATCGACTACGCGGTGCGGATCGTGGCCGCCACGCGCAAGTGGCCGGGCATCTCGCTCGGCGCCGGCCCGCGCGGCAGCATCGCCCTGGTCCGCGCCGCCCGCGCGCAGGCGGTGCTGCAGGGCCGCGACTTCGTCACTCCCGACGATGTGCGCGACATCGCCAAGCCGGCGCTGCGCCACCGCATCACCCTGTCCCCCGAATTGCAGATCGAAGGCCAGTCGCCAGACGATGCCCTGCACGCGCTGTTGGCCAAGGTGGAAGCGCCGCGGAAATGAGGCAGGGCAATATTCCACGTAGGAGCGACATGAGTCGCGACTGTGATTTTCCTGGCTGCCGGGAGCTTTCTGGCTTTTCAGTCGCGACTTACGTCGCTCCTACGCTGGTCCCTGCGTGAGACCCGCGCCGCTACTCATCGCAGTGTTGGCGCTCTGGGGCCTGTCCGGTCTCGCGGTGTTGTTCGCCGGTATGCCGCTGCATGCCTGGCAATTGACCGGGATCGTTCTCATCTTGCTCGCGAGCATGGACGCCATGCTCCTGCGCCGCCGCGAAACCCCGCAAGTCACCCGTGAAATTCCGGAAGCGCTTCCGCTCGGCATCGAACGCGACGTGATCCTGCGGGTGGAATCGATGGTGCGCCAGCGCATCGATGTCTTCGACCTGCATCCGGGCGCATGGCCGGCGCAAGGCTTGCCGCAACGTCTGAAGCTCGCCCCGGCCACGGCTTCCACTTTCAGCTATCGCCTGCGCCCGGTCGCGCGCGGCGATGCGACCTTCGAAGGCGTGCAGTTGCGCCTGGCTTCGCCGTTGCGCCTGTGGCGCCAGTCGCGCATCGCCGGCGCGCCGCAGCGGGTGCGCGTGTATCCCAACTTCGCGCCGCTGACCAAGTTCGCCTTGTTCAGCGCGGAACAGGCCTCGCGCCTGGTCGGCGCGCACCTCAAGCGCCGCCGTGGCGAGGGCACGGACTTCAACCAGATGCGCGAATACCGCGTCGGCGACAGCCTGCGCCAGATCGACTGGAAGGCGACTTCGCGTTCGCGGAAACTCATCTCGCGCGAGTACCAGGATGAGAAGAACCAGCAGCTGGTGATGATGGTCGACACCGGCCGGCGGATGATGGCGCAGGAAGGAGAGATCGCCCATTTCGACCATGTGCTCAACGCGACGCTGGTCGTTTCCTATCTCGCCCTGCGCCAGGGCGATGCGGTCGGCCTGTTCGCCGGCGGCGGCGAGTCGCGCTGGGTCGCGCCCAAGCGCGGCATGGCCGCGATCGACACGCTGCTGCGCGCCAGCTACGACCTGCAGCCGCAGGCGGTGGCGACCGATTACCTGGCCGCGGCCACGGAGCTGTCGCTGCGCCAGCGCAAGCGTTCGCTGGTGATGCTGGTGACCAACGTGCGCGACGAGGACATCGAGGACCTGCTGGCCGCGGTGCGCCTGCTGCAGAAGCGGCACCTGGTCTACGTCGCCAGCCTGCGCGAGCGCGCGCTGGACGAGGCCATCAACGAGGAAGTCCACGACCTGCCCGGCGCGATCCGCGCCGCCGCGGTCGCGCGCTACCTGGAACAACGCACCGCCGCGCATGAAGCCTTGCGCAGCCACCGGGTCATGGTCCTGGATGTCGCCAGCGAGGAATTGCCTGCGGCGCTGGTGGAGCGCTATCTGGCGGTCAAGCGGGATGGGCTGTTGTAGCCCGAAAAACCGAACTACGTAGTCCGGGCTTCGCTACGTCTACCCCGGCTTGGATTCCGCCTCTGGCCGCGTCGCTTTGCACAACCCCAAACAATCATCACCAACCCCGCCAGCGACACGCAGTTGACCAGCATGCGCACGATGCCGAGTCGGGCGAAGAAAACGCCGATCTCCGTCGCGGTACCCGCATTCGCCGCCTGGATCACCCAGGCCTGGTAAAGACCGAAGCCCAACTGCAACACTGCGCAAGCCAGCATCAAGCCGGCGCCGATCAAACCGAGTTGCCGTAGCTTGCCCGGGCGCGCCGCGGTCCACAGCATCGCCAGGGCGATGCCGCAGGCGAGCAGTTCCGGGAACGAATAACCGAGCGTGGTCAGCGCGGGAATCAGAAACGAGTCCATCGATGATTCCTCAGTCGGCCGTGACCAGCGATGCATCCTTGCCGCGCAAGGCCGCGTAGACCGGCGCCGTTTCCGGGCGCACCCCGTGCCACAGCTCAAAACTCGCGGCGGCCTGTTCCACCAGCATGCCCAGGCCATCGACCACGTCGCGGCAACCGGCGGTGCGCGCCCAGGCCAGGAACGGGATCGCCGCTTCGCCATAGTTGAGGTCCACCGCCAGCGTGCGTGGCGTGGACAACTGGAAGGGCAGGCGGAACTCGTCACCACCACCGCGCCCGAGCGACGTCGCGTTGACGATCAGGGCGAAGTCGCCTTCGTTGACCAGGTCGTCCCAGTAACGCGAATGCGCGCGCGCCGGTTCGCCCAGCGAATCGGCCAGCGCATCGGCGCGCTCGGCAGTGCGGTTGGCGATCATCAGTTCGGAAACGCCGGCATCCAGCAACGCCGGTGCCACCCCGCGCGCCGAACCGCCGGCGCCGAGCAACAAGGCGCGGCGCCGGCGCAGGTCCAGGCTCAAGCGTTCGGTCAGGTCGCGGACCAGGCCGATGCCGTCGGTGTTGTCGCCCTGCCATTGGCCGTCGTTGCGGGTCAGCGTGTTCACCGAACCGGCGCGTCGCGCGCGGTCGCTGGTCGTGGCGCACAACGCGAAGGCCGCTTCCTTCAGCGGCAGGGTGACGTTGGCGCCCTTGCCTCCGCCGGCCGCGAATGCCTCCAATGCTTGTGCGAATCCTTCCGGCGCGGCGTCGATGGCGGTGTAATCCAGTTCGATCCCGGTCTGGCGGCCGAACGCGGCGTGGATCCGCGGCGACAGCGAATGCGAAACCGGATGACCGAACACAGCGTAGTGATGATTTGTCATGGCTTGGTATAAAGGCCGTCGGGAAGGGAATGGGCGGCAGCAATGACAATCATGAAGCATGGGTTCGCAATCGCTGCCATGACTTGCAGTCTACTCTCGGCTGCCGCCGTGGCGCAGCTGGCCGAATTCGGTATCGAGGGCATGGGCGTGGTCTCCACGCGCGACACCGAGGTCCGCGCCAGCGTCAGCGCCGATGGCCAGCGCATCGTCTGGGGCAGCACCAACCGCGCCGGCGGCACCGGCGGCTGGGACCTGTGGCAGGCGCGTTTGCAGGACAAGCGCTGGACCGACCCGCAACCGCTGCCGATCAATTCGGCGGCCAACGATTTCGATCCCCTGCTCAGCGCCGACGGCAAGTGGCTGTACTTCTTCTCCAACCGACCGGGCGGGCAGGGTGGCGATGATCTCTATCGCGCCGCGATCCGCGCCGATGGAAGTTTCGACACGCCGGAAAACCTCGGCCAGGGCGTCAACGGCGCGGGCGATGAATGGGCGCCGACGCCTAGTGCCGATGGAAGCCTGCTGTTGTTCGCCAGCGATGGTTTCGGCAGTGTCGGCGGTCACGACCTGTTCGTCGCGCGATGGAATGGCAAGGCCTTCGTCGATCCGCAACCGGTGCCCGGCGTGAACTCCAGGATCGACGAGTTCGACGCGGCCTGGATCGATGGCGGCAAGGCACTGGTGTTCGCGCGCTCGGACGACGTGGAGAACAAGCCGATCCAGTTGCAGGTCGCGCATTGCGACGGCAACGCATATGCCGACATCGCGCCGTGGACGTTGTCGTTCAACAGCGCCGACGGAACGACGCTGGGCCCGGTGCTGGATGTTTCGCGACCGAAAGAACTGTTGGTCACCGGCTCGGCGCCGTCGCCCAAGGCGGGCAAGCTCGATATCTATCGTGCGCTGGCCCCGACCAGCCACGGCAAACAGGGTTGTTTTCCACTGTCCCCCAAGGGGGACTTCCTTCGGGGCATAGGAGCGGGCCCTGCCCGCGATGCTTTCGCCGTTGCCTTGTAGGTCCGAGCTTGCTCGGATGTTTTCCGAGAAGATCAAGAGCATCCGAGCAAGCTCGGACCTACAAAGCTGGAAGCATCGCGGGCAAGGCCCGCTCCTACACGTCAGGGTTCGCGGAGCCAGCGGGCCGCGTCGAGGGCGAAATAGGTCAGCACGCCGTCGGCGCCGGCGCGCTTGAATGCGGTCAGCGCTTCCAGCACGCAGGCTTTTTCGTCCAGCCAGCCATTGTTGAACGCGGCCTTGAGCATCGCGTACTCGCCGCTGACCTGGTAGGCGAAAGTGGGCACGCCAAATTCGTCCTTCACGCGCCGCACCACGTCCAGGTAGGGCATGCCGGGCTTGACCATGACCATGTCCGCGCCTTCGTCGATGTCCAGTGCCACTTCATGCAGCGCTTCGTCGGAATTGGCCGGGTCCATCTGGTAGTTGTACTTGTTGCCCTTGCCGAGATTGCCGGCGCTGCCGACCGCGTCGCGGAACGGACCGTAGAACGCGGAGGCATATTTCGCCGAGTAGGCCATGATCTTGGTGTGCACGTGGCCTTCGCTTTCCAGCGCCTCGCGGATCGCGCCGATGCGGCCGTCCATCATGTCGCTGGGCGCCACGATGTCCACGCCGGCGCGCGCATGCGACAGCGCCTGCTTGACCAGGGCTTCGACGGTGATGTCGTTCATCACGTAGCCGCTGTCGTCGATGATCCCGTCCTGGCCGTGGGTGGTGAACGGGTCCAGGGCCACGTCGGTGATCACGCCCAGTTCCGGGAAACGCTGCTTCAACGCACGCACCGCGCGCTGGGCCAGGCCATCGTCATCCCAGGCCGCCGCGGCATCCAGCGATTTGGCTTCCGGCGCGGTGACCGGAAACAGGGCGATGGCCGGCACGCGCAGTTCCAGCGCCTGTTCGGCGACTTTCAGCAGTTCGTCGATCGACAGGCGCTCCACGCCGGGCATCGAAGGCACCGCTTCGCGGCCCGGCAGTTCGTGCACGAACACCGGATAGATCAGGTCGTTGGCGGTCAGCACGTGTTCGCGCATCAACCGGCGGGAGAAATCGTCGCGGCGCATGCGCCGTGGGCGGGTATAGGGGTAGGCCATGGGAACTCCTCAATCTATGCGCGAATGATACGCCTGCGCGCTTTTCCCTTCTCTCAATGGGAGAAGGGAGGTGCCCACCAATGCGTAGGAGTGACGTGAGTCGCGAAGGGAGGCGTTGCCGGGTTGGGTGATTAATTCACCGACGTTTCGCGACTCACGTCGCTCCTACGGAAGCCTCGATTCGCTCAGGCACGATGGTTTCCGAGCCAATCAAGAACAGGGGCTCGCGGCGGGATGCCGCTCCCACGAACGGGATCAGAAGATCCCGCCGCCGATGCCCAGGCGCACGATGGCGACCACGATGACGATGCCGTTGAGCAGCAAGCCGGTCCTGGCGCGTCCGGTCTTGGCGCTGGAAGTGAACAGGATGCCGATGGCGGCGATGATCGCCCCGATTGCAGCGAACGGAATCAGCAACCAGTTGGTGATGCCGATGACCGGAATCAGCGCCAGCACCATCCAGATCATGGCCACCACGCCCCACAACACACTGATCAGGCCCATTCGATTGCTCCTTGGTTGAATAGGTCGACGACTATAGCTCCCGGTCGCGGCGGCCCCGAGCCCCGCTGGTCATGGAATCCGAACCCCGTCACCGGCAAAGCGGCAACGGGTGTGCGAGCATTCAGTCCACCCGGCCGATCATCCGGCCACCGCCGCAGGGAATACCGCCATGAATCTTCGTCCCGCAGTCTTCCTCCTGGTACTGGCACTGACGGCCTGCGCCGGCACTTCCAAGGTCATGCTCGGCCAGGCGCGCCCGCCGGTCGATCCGGCCCAGGTCCGCATCTACACCACGCCGCCGCCGGGTTCGATCGAGATCGCCCAGTTGGAATCCTCCAGCGCGGTCGGCTTCGGCACCCAGGGCCAGACCGATGCCGCCGTCGCCCGGCTCAAGCGCGAAGCCGCGGCGTTGGGCGCCAATGGCGTGATCCTGATGGGCGTCGGTTCCAGCGGTTCGCCGGTCGGCATGTCGGTCGGCGCCGGCAGCTTCGGTAGCCATGTCGGTGGTGGGGTCGGCATCGGCATACCGACCACGCAGAAGAAAGCGGCCGGCGTGGCGATCTACGTGCCGCCGGGTGCGGAGCCGGCGCAACCCTGATTGCGGCAAGGAAAATGTGGGAGTGGCTGGGAAGCCCCCTCCCTTTCGCGTAGCGAAGGGGAGGGATGGGGAGGGGTGCTTTTGATCTTGATCTTGATCTTGCTTTTGCTGTTTCTTGAGATGTTTGGCGTGTGCGAAAAGCACCCCCTCCCAACCTCCCCCTGCGC
>JBOHXX010000099.1:0-10083 GCA_050737675.1 Pseudoxanthomonas sp. | reverse complement strand
GATTCAGACAGCCTGCGTTATCGTTGACGACCATCGCGAGCAGGCTCGCTCCTACAGAGGTTCGGGGACCTCAGCCAGAGCCAGGTCGGCTCGCTTTGTCTGTTTGCCGTAAGGGCGGAACAAATAGCAGCCATTACTCCAGAAACGGATATACACACAAAAAACAGCCATAAAAAAACGCCGCTCATCTCACGATGGGCGGCGTTTTTCATTGCGTTGCAACGTTAGGCTTGAACGACCGGGATGTTGGCGTTCGCAGCAGCTTCACGGAACTCGGCGATCTGGTCGAAGGACAGGTAGCGGTAGACATCGGCCGCCATGCTGTCGATCTTGCCAGCGTATTCCATGTACTCCTCGACGGTCGGCAGGCGACCCAGGATGGAAGCCACGGACGCCAGCTCGGCCGAAGCCAGGTAGACGTTCGCGCCGTCACCCAGACGGTTCGGGAAGTTACGGGTCGAAGTCGACACCACGGTGGAGTTGGCTTCTACACGTGCCTGGTTACCCATGCACAGCGAGCAGCCTGGCATTTCCATGCGAGCGCCGGCCTTGCCGTAGATGCCGTAGTAGCCTTCTTCGGTCAGCTGGTGAGCGTCCATCTTGGTCGGCGGCGACAGCCACAGACGGGTTGGCAGCTGACCCTTGACCTGTTCCAGCAACTTGCCGGCGGCGCGGAAGTGACCGATGTTGGTCATGCACGAGCCGATGAACACTTCGTCGATCTTCTCGCCAGCAACGCTGGAGAGCAGGCGAGCGTCGTCCGGGTCGTTCGGCGCGCAGAGCACAGGCTCCTTGATGTCGGCCAGGTCGATCTCGATGACTTCGGCGTATTCGGCGTCTTTGTCCGCTTCCAGCAGCTCAGGGTTGGCCAGCCAGGCTTCCATTGCTTGAGCGCGACGTTCCAGAGTACGTGCATCGCCGTAGCCTTCGCCGATCATCCAGCGCAGCAGGGTGATGTTGGACTGCAGGTATTCGGCAATCGACTCTTTGGACAGCTGGATGGTGCAACCGGCAGCCGAACGTTCAGCCGAGGCGTCAGACAGTTCGAACGCTTGCTCTACGGTCAGTTTAGGCAGACCTTCGATCTCCAGGATGCGACCGGAGAAGGCGTTCTTCTTGCCTTTCTTCTCTACGGTCAGCAGGCCAGCCTGGATCGCGTAGTAAGGAATGGCGTGAACCAGGTCACGCAGGGTGACGCCTGGCTGCAGTTCGCCTTTGAAGCGAACCAGGATCGACTCAGGCATGTCCAGCGGCATGACGCCAGTGGCTGCGGCGAACGCAACCAGGCCGGAACCGGCCGGGAACGAGATGCCGATCGGGAAACGGGTGTGGGAGTCACCACCGGTACCGACGGTGTCTGGCAGCAGCATGCGGTTCAGCCACGAGTGGATGATGCCGTCGCCCGGACGCAGGGAAACGCCGCCGCGGGTCATGATGAAGTCAGGCAGGGTGTGGTGGGTGGTCACGTCGATCGGCTTAGGGTAAGCCGCGGTGTGGCAGAAGGACTGCATCACCAGGTCGGTCGAGAAGCCCAGGCACGCCAGGTCTTTGAGTTCGTCACGGGTCATGGGACCGGTGGTGTCCTGGGAACCCACGGTGGTCATCTTCGGTTCGCAGTACGTGCCCGGACGAACGCCGGTCACGCCGCAAGCCTTGCCGACCATTTTCTGCGCCAGGGTGAAACCCTTGGTGCTTTCAGCCGGAGCTTCAGGCTTCTTGAACAGGTTCGAAGGTGGCAGACCCAGTTCGGCGCGAGCCTTTTCGGTCAGGCCACGGCCGATGATCAGCGGGATACGGCCGCCAGCGCGAACTTCGTCCAACAGCACCGGAGTCTTCATTTCGAAGGTGGTCAGGACTTCGTCGGTGCCGTGCTTGCACACTTTGCCAGCATGCGGGTACAGGTCGATCACGTCGCCCATGTGCATGTTGGATACGTCGAATTCGATTGGCAGTGCGCCGGCATCTTCCATGGTGTTGTAGAAGATCGGTGCGATCTTGCTGCCCAGGCACACGCCGCCGAAGCGCTTGTTCGGGATGAAAGGAATGTCCTCGCCGGTGAACCAAAGTACCGAGTTGGTCGCGGACTTGCGGCTGGAACCGGTGCCGACCACGTCGCCGACGTAGGCAACAAGGTTGCCCTTTTCCTTCAGGGATTCGATGAACTTGACCGGGCCGCGCTTGCCGTCTTCCTCGGGGGTGATGCCGTCGCGCTTGTTCTTCAGCATGGCCAGCGCGTGCAGCGGGATATCCGGGCGCGTGGTCGCATCGGGCGCGGGCGACAGGTCGTCGGTGTTGGTTTCGCCGGTGACCTTGAGCACGGTGACGGTCAGGCTCTGCGGTACTTCCGGACGGCTGGTGAACCATTCGGCCTCGGCCCAGCTCTTCAACACGCCTTGCGCATGGGTGTTGCCGGCGTCCGCCTTGTCCTTGACGTCATGGAAGGCGTCGAACATCAGCAGCGTTTTCTTCAGCGCTTCGGCGGCGATCGCAGCCAGTTGCGTGTCGTCCAGCAGCTCCACCAGCGGATGGATGTTGTAGCCGCCGAGCATGGTGCCGAGCAGCTCGGTGGCGCGTTCGCGGGTGATCAGCGCGCACTTTTCGCTGCCGAAGGCGACCGCAGCCAGGTACGACGCCTTCACTTTCGCCGCATCGTCCACGCCGGCCGGCACGCGATGGGTGATCAGGTCGACCAGGAAGGACTCCTCGCCCGCGGGCGGCGCCTTCAACAGTTCGATCACGTCGGCGGTCTGCTGCGCCGACAGCGGCAGCGGCGGGATTCCGAGCGCGGCGCGTTCGGCAGCGTGTTGGCGATAGGCTTGCAACATGGATACGTCTCCGGGGAAATCGGGTGAAGGTGGACAGGCTCAGGCCGCTGGAACGATCAGCTTGAGGCCCTTGAAATAATCGCGATAGAAACTGTCGTCGCGGGTGATCAGGCCATCGCATTGCAATAGCGCATGGGCACCGATCAGGAAATCGGGAACCGCGCGGCTGCGCGTGCCACCGCGTTGGCGGTAGCGCCGCTGCATCTCGCCGGCGCGCAAGGCGGACTTGGCTTCCAGTGCGTTGAAGCGGATGCTCATCTCCTCCAGCACGCTCAACGCCTCCGAGCCATCGCGCAACGCGCTGCATATCTCTGCCAGCGCAACGTCGCATACCACCACGGGGCCATTGCTCAGGCACTGGCGCAGGCAAGCCTCGGCGGCGTCGGCCTGGGGGCCATCGGCCAGCAGGTCCACCAGTACGGAAGAATCGATGGCGATCATCGCGAGTTGCCTCAGGGATCCAGCGGATCGCCGGGCGCACGGCCGCGGATGGCGCGCATGGCTTCATCTGTGGATTCGAAACCATCCAGCTTGAAGCGTCCGCGAGCACGGGAAATGGCATCGTCGACACTCTTGCGCAGGACGATGCGCCCGTTCTCCAGCTCGACTTTCAGGATGCTGCCCTTGGTCAGGCCCAACGCATCGCGTACGGCCTTGGGCAGGGTGATCTGGCCACGTTCGGCAACGGTCGCTTCCATGGGATGCTCCTCAGGTATGCGGCAATAATACGTACTTTATTATCCATACTCAAGCGCGCATACTGTCGGAAACCAAGGACAACCCCCTGTTGTCACATGGCCTGTCCCCGGATTTGGGGATAATGAACAAGATGTCCAAGGTGGCGCCTGCCCCAGGCGCCCATCTCGATCGGCCAAGATTTCCCCCAGCTATGGAGCCTCCCATGAGTGATTCCTTCGCCACCCGCACCTCCCTGCAGGTCAATGGCAAGTCCTACACCTACTTCAGCCTGCCCAAACTGGGGCAGCGCTTCGATATCGCCCGCCTGCCCTATTCCATGAAGATCCTGCTGGAGAACCTGTTGCGCCACGAAGACGGTGGCATGACCGTGGGCAAGGACCACATCGAAGCGGTGGCGCAATGGGATGCGACGCGCGAACCGGACACCGAGATCGCCTTCATGCCGGCGCGCGTGGTGTTGCAGGATTTCACCGGCGTGCCCTGCGTGGTCGACCTGGCCGCGATGCGCGATGCGGTCGCCAGGCTCGGCGGCAAGGCCAGCCAGATCAATCCGCTGATTCCTTCGGAACTGGTCATCGATCACTCGGTCCAGGTCGACGCATTCGGCCGCCCCGACTCGCTGGATATCAACGGCAGGATAGAGTTCGAGCGCAACAAGGAACGTTACGGTTTCCTGCGCTGGGGCCAGAAATCCTTCGGCAATTTCAAGGTGGTTCCACCGAACACCGGCATCGTCCACCAGGTCAATCTGGAGAACCTTGCGCGCGTGGTGATGGAGCGGGAAGTCGACGGCGATTTGCTCGCATTCCCGGACACGGTGTTCGGCACCGATTCGCACACCACCATGATCAACGGCATCGGCGTACTTGGCTGGGGCGTGGGTGGCATCGAGGCCGAAGCCGCGATGCTCGGCCAGCCTTCGTCGATGCTGATCCCGCAGGTGGTCGGCTTCAAATTGACCGGCAAGTTGCCGGAAGGCGCCACCGCTACCGACCTGGTGCTTACCGTCACCCAGTTGCTGCGCAAGTTTGGCGTGGTCGGCAAGTTCGTCGAGTTTTACGGCGAGGGCCTGCAGCATCTACCGTTGGCCGACCGTGCCACCATCGGCAACATGGCTCCGGAGTACGGCGCCACCTGCGGCATCTTCCCGGTTGATGCCGAATCGTTGACCTACCTGCGCCTGTCCGGACGCAGCGAAGAGCAGATCGCACTCGTCGAAGCGTACGCAAAAGCGCAAGGCCTGTGGCATGAACCCGGCCAGGCCGAAGCTACCTATTCGGCCACCTTGCAGCTGGACATGGGCGAGGTGCAGTCATCGCTTGCTGGCCCCAAGCGTCCGCAGGATCGAGTGCTGCTGGGTGACATGAAGGCCAACTTCCACGACAACGTCGGCGCCATGACCAACGGTCGCCAGGCAAAGACGGGGTGCGCGGTCGATGAGCTCAAGGCCGAAGGCGGTGACCAGCCGCAGGCCGAGCACCTGGCGGCCAAGCCGGTCTCGAAGATCCGCGTGCAGGACCAGGACGCGGAACTGACC
The DNA here is from genome assembly GCA_050737675.1 of Pseudoxanthomonas sp. Lineage (GTDB taxonomy): Bacteria > Pseudomonadota > Gammaproteobacteria > Xanthomonadales > Xanthomonadaceae > Pseudoxanthomonas_A. The sequence continues at coordinate 5,022 of JBOHXX010000099.1, read as the reverse complement.
GATGGTTCGGTGGTGATCGCAGCGATCACTTCTTGCACCAACACCTCCAACCCGGCGGTGATGATCGGCGCCGGATTGCTGGCACGCAATGCGGCGGCCAAGGGCCTGAAAGCTGCGCCGTGGGTCAAAACCTCGCTCGGCCCGGGCTCGCTGGTGGTCACCGATTACCTCAACAAGGCGGGACTGATGGGCGAGCTGGAGAAGCTCGGTTTCTACCTGGTCGGGTATGGCTGCACCACCTGCATCGGCAATTCCGGCCCGCTGCCGGATGCGGTGTCCAAGGGCATCGCGGCCAACGACCTGGCCGTGGCCGCGGTGCTGTCGGGCAACCGCAACTTCGAGGGCCGCATCCACGCCGAAGTGAAGATGAACTACCTGGCTTCGCCGCCGCTGGTGGTGGCGTATGCCATCGCCGGTACCATCGACATCGATCTGCTCAACGAGCCCTTGGGCAAAGACGACGAAGGGAATCCGGTGTTCCTGCGCGACATCTGGCCCAGCAACAAGGAAATCGGCGACACCATCGCCCGCACCATCGGCCCGGAGATGTTCAAGCAGAACTACGCCGACGTGTTCAAGGGCGACAGTCGCTGGAATGCGATCGCCTCGCCCGATGGCGAGCTGTACGAATGGGATGCCGGTTCCACCTACATCAAGAACCCGCCCTACTTCGACGGCATGACCATGCAGGTCGGCAACATCGACGACGTGCACGGCGCGCGCGTGCTCGGCCTGTTCGGCGATTCCATCACCACCGACCACATCTCGCCTGCAGGCAACATCAAGAAGGATTCGCCCGCCGGCCATTTCCTGCAGGAGCGCGGCGTGCAACCGGCCGACTTCAACAGTTATGGTTCGCGCCGCGGCAACGACGACGTGATGGTCCGCGGCACCTTCGCCAACATCCGTATCAGGAACCTGATGCTCGGCGGCGAGGAAGGCGGGAATACCCTGTATTTCAGCGACACAAATGCGGTTGGCGAGAAGCTCTCGATCTACGATGCGGCGATGAAATACAAGACCGATGGCGTGCCGCTGGTGGTCTTCGCCGGCAAGGAGTACGGCACCGGTTCCTCGCGCGACTGGGCCGCCAAGGGCACCAACCTGCTCGGGGTGAAGGCAGTGGTCGCGGAAAGTTTCGAGCGCATCCACCGTTCCAACCTGGTTGGCATGGGTGTGCTGCCGCTGCAGTTCAAGGAAGGCGAGAACGCGCAGACCCTGGGCCTGGAGGGTTCCGAAACCTTCGACATCACCGGCCTGGAGGATGGCGCCGGCAAGCACGCCACCGTCACCGCGACGCGCAAGGATGGCAGCACCTTGAAGTTCGAGACCAAAGTGCTGCTGCTTACGCCGAAGGAAGTGGAATATTTCCGCAATGGCGGCCTCCTGCACTACGTGCTGCGACAGCTGGCGGCGAAGAAATCCGCGTAACCGCTGCGATAGCGCATTGGATCCGGTCGCCCTCGCCTGCACTGCAGGGGAGGCCTGTCCGAAGTCTGGTGTTCAATGCTGATCCAGATGCAAGTGACCGGCGATTCGGAGCCAGCGGATCAGAGCATCGGTTCCCACTGCGCGTAGTACACGCGCCACTCTCCATCTTCGATGCGCCAGCCGCTGGTGATGGAATAAGTCTGGGCACTGTCGGGCAGGAAGCGCGCGCTGCCGCCAGCCAGAATCGTGTCGAATCTCACTTTGGCCCGGTCGCCTTGCATCTGGATCTGCAGCGGACCGGTAGTGACGCTCAGGTTGGACTTCGCGAGCGCTTGCACTCGCAGCAGATTGTGCAGCGCAGCACGATCCATGCCCTCGTTGCCGGTGAAATCGTCGGTTACGCCCGCCATGAAATCGCCCATCCTGCCCTCGCCGGCAGCCGACTGCATTTCCTGCAGTTGCACGCGCAATGCCACCTCCGGGGTTTCGCGGTGGCAGCCCGACACCACCGTCAAGGCGCAAAGGACCATGCCGGAGAGGAGCCCCTTCCACCCTGCTCGACGGTTCATTCGCAATGGCTTCGTGTTTTCCATCCGGGGCGGTATGCTCGCATGGTGGAACCCCACAGCCGTCATGCGTTTCCGCGCGTGGCGCATCCAAACCAAAGGCCCTGGGGAGGGAGTAGAAGATGAGTCAGGATCGTCCATGGTTCAAGAGTTACCCGCAAGGCGTGCCGCATGAAATAGATCTGGACGAGTATCGGTCCATCGTCTCGGTGTTCGATACCGCAGTCAGGAAATTCAATGATCGTCCTGCGTTCTCCAACTTCGGAAAGGCCCTGACCTATAGCGAAATCGAGGTGCTCAGCCGCCACTTCGCCGCCTATCTGCTTGGCGAATTGAAACTGAAAAAAGGCGACCGCGTCGCCATCATGGCGCCCAACTGTCTGCAGTACCCCATCGCCATATTCGGCATCCTGCGCGCCGGGCTGACCGTGGTGAACGTCAACCCGATGTACACCGCGCGCGAACTCAAGCACCAGCTGATCGACTCGGGCGCATCCGCATTGCTGGTGGTCGACAACTTCGGCCATACCGTGCAGGAAGTTGTCGCCGACACGCCGCTCAAGCAGGTGATCACCACGGGATTGGGCGACCTGCTTGGCTTCCCGAAGGGGGCGCTGATCAACTTCGTGCTCAAGTACGTGAAGAAAGTCATCCCGGATTTCGACATTCCCGGCGCTATCCGCTTCAAGGACACCCTGACGCTGGGGCGGATGCACAAGCTGCCCGAGATCGATATCGACAGTGAGGACATCGCTTTCCTGCAATACACCGGAGGCACCACGGGAGTGTCCAAGGGCGCGATGCTGACCCACCGCAACATGGTGGCGAACATGCAGCAATCGGGTGTGTGGGTGGGCAACGGCCTTGATTTTGGCAATGAGGTCATCATCACCGCCTTGCCGCTTTACCACATCTTCGCGTTGACGGCGAACGGGCTCGTCTTCATGAAACTTGGGGGCTTGAACCACTTGATCAGCAACCCGCGCGACATGCCGGGTTTCGTCAAGGAACTCCAGAAAACGCGTTTCACCGCCATCACCGGCGTCAACACGCTGTTCAACGGCCTGCTCAATACGCCAGGTTTCGACCAGGTCGATTTCTCCAACCTCAAGATGACGCTCGGCGGCGGCATGGCCGTGCAGCGTGCGGTTGCCGAGAAATGGAAGAAAGTCACCGGCGTGACCTTGGTCGAAGCCTACGGCCTTACCGAAACCTCGCCGGCGGCATGCATCAATCCCATGGACCTCAAGGCTTACAACGGCGCCATCGGCTTGCCCATCCCTTCCACCGATGTGTGCCTGAAGGACGATGATGGCAAAACGCTCACCACACTGGGTGAGATAGGTGAGCTTTGCATCAAGGGCCCGCAAGTGATGAAGGGCTATTGGCAACGGCCTGAAGAAACCGCCAATGTCATCGATGGCGACGGCTGGCTGCACACGGGCGACATGGCGAAGATGGACGAGAATGGATTCTTCTACATCGTCGACCGCAAGAAGGACATGATCCTTGTGTCAGGTTTCAACGTGTATCCAAACGAAGTCGAGGACGTGATCGCAAGCATGGAGGGCGTGCTTGAAGTCGCGGCCATTGGCGTGCCGGACGAAAAATCCGGCGAGGCGGTCAAGGTATTCGTCGTCAGGAAGGATCCTGACCTGACTGCGGATCAGATCAAGGCGTATTGCCGCGAGAACCTGACGGGTTACAAACAGCCCAAAATGATCGAGTTCCGTACTGATTTGCCGAAGACCAACGTAGGCAAGATATTGCGGAAAGAGTTGCGGGATCCCCCGCCTCCCGCAGCAGCGGCATGAGTCCAGGAGGCCGGCATGAAGCCGGCCTTTTTTATTGGTTGCCGGTATCGTCGGCGGGAAATATAGACGTACGTCACATTTTCTGGAAAGGGTGCCTCGCGGGCCTTTGCAGAAGGCCCTGCGAAGCTCTTGACAGGCTTGTTAGCCCTTGGTTCAGGTGTAGCATCGGCCGTGCTTGAACGCACTCACAATTGCCGCCGATCCGTCGATGTCGCACGTCGCGGAAAACCTTGCCGAGGATGAACCAAATGAACAACGTCGAAAAACTGCTGCGCAGCCGCCCTTTTGAAACCCTTCGAGTGGATTCCGAACCGAATGGCGCCAGCCATTGGATGTACATGCATGCGAATGCAGCGCCGGGGGTACGCCCATGCTTCCACAGCCAGATGCTCGACGATGTGCTGAGCTTCATGAACTCGATCACATTGCGTGAGTCGCAGCGCCAGTCGGGGAAGCTGCGCCATCTGGTGGTTGCTTCCGAAGGTTCCGCATTCAACCTTGGTGGCGACCTCGCGCTTTTCTCGCACCTGATCCGTGAAGGAAATCGCGACCGTCTGCTCAGTTATGCCCGCCGCTGCATCGACGGCGTCTACCACCTCAATACCGGCCTGGGCGGAGATGTCCGCACGATCGCGCTGATCCAGGGTGATGCCTTGGGCGGTGGGCTGGAAATCGCACTCTCCTGCCACACCATCGTTGCCGAGGAAGGCGTGGACATGGGCCTGCCCGAAGTCCTTTTCGGTCTGTTCCCGGGCATGGGCGCCTACTCGTTCCTGTGCAAGCGCATGTCCCCGCAATTGGCGGAAAAGATCATCCTCGAAGGCAACATCCACACCAGCGACGAAATGTACAAGATGGGCGTCGTCGATATCCTGGTTCCCAAGGGCCAAGGCGCATCAGCCGTTCAGGACCTCATCAACAAGCAACAGCGTTCGTCGCATGCTTATCTGGCAATGAATTCATGCCGCAATCTGGCCCAGCCCGTCGGCTATGACGAATTGATGCGTATCACCGAAGTGTGGGTGGATACAGCGCTGGCCCTGGGCGACAAGTCGCTGCGCATGATGGAGCGGATCGTGCGGGCACAGGAAAAGCGGGCGGCCGTGCGAGCTGCCTGATCACGACAAGCGATATCCGATTCGACGGTGCTATTCGGGCGGCATGCCGCTTGGCTTTGGTTCGCGGCGGTTCCGGGGCGGCCCGGAACCGCC
>JBOHXX010000098.1:0-10121 GCA_050737675.1 Pseudoxanthomonas sp. | reverse complement strand
GTGCTGAACCTGGAGGCACCGGCCTGATCGGCGTCCCCGGCACCGCCGAGCGGGTGTTCGCGGCCTTGCGCGAAGCGCGCGTGTCGGTGGTGATGATCTCGCAGGGTTCCTCGGAACACTCGATCTGCTGCGTGGTCCGCGCCGCCGAATCGCAGCGTGCCCAGAGCGCGCTGCTCACCGCGTTCGCGCATGAACTCAACATCGGCCAGATCCAGCGCGTGCAACTCACCGAAGGCGTCAGCGTGCTGGCCGCGGTCGGCGACGGCATGGCCGGGCAACCGGGCGTCGCCGCGCGCCTGTTCGAATCGCTGGGCCGCGCGCGGGTGAACATCCTGGCCATCGCCCAGGGTTCCTCGGAGCGCAACATCTCCGTGGCCATCGACAGCGCCGACGCGACCAAGGCCCTGCGTGCCGCGCATGCGGGTTTCTGGCTGTCGCCGCAGACCTTCGCGGTCGGGGTAATCGGTCCGGGCAATGTCGGCGCCGCCTTGCTCGACCAGTTGCGCGCCGCGCAACCGCAGTTGCTGGGCAAGGCCAACCTGGACCTGCGCCTGCGCGCCATCGCGTCCAGCAAGAAAATGTTGCTGGACGAACGCGGCATCAGCGGCGACTGGCGCGAGCGTTTCGCCTCCGCAAGCCAGGCACCGGACCTGGATGCCTTCACCGCGCATCTGGTCGGCTCGCACCTGCCGCACCTGGTGATCGTGGACTGCAGCGGCAGTCCGGCGGTCGCCGATCGCTACGCCGACTGGCTGGCTGCGGGCATCCACGTGGTGACGCCGAACAAGCAGGCCGGCGCCGGCTCCAGTGCGCGCTACGACGCCATCCGTGAAGCGGCGGCCGCCAGTGGTGCGCGTTTCCGCTATGAGGCTACGGTCTGCGCGGGGCTGCCGGTGATCTCGACCTTGCGCGACCTGATCGATACCGGCGATGTGCTGCTTTCGGTGGAAGGCATCTTCTCCGGCACATTGGCCTGGCTGTTCAACAAGTTCGACGGCAGCGTGCCTTTCTCGCAACTGGTGACCGAAGCACGCGGGCTGGGCTATACCGAACCCGACCCGCGCGATGATCTTTCCGGTACCGATGTCGCCCGTAAACTGGTGATCCTTGCACGCGAAGCGGGACGTACCTTGAACCTGGAAGATGTCGCGGTCGAAAGCCTGGTCCCGGCTTCCCTGCGCGGAGCCAGCGTCGACGATTTCATGGCGCGCCTGGGCGAAGTGGATGCGCAGTTCGCCGACCGGCTGGCGAAGGCGGGCGCAAGCGGCCAGGTGCTGCGTTACGTGGCCAGGCTCGACGCGGAGGGCCATGCCAGTGTCGGCCTGGTCGAATTGCCCAAGGATCATGCTTTCGCCAACCTGCGCCTGACCGACAACATCGTCCAGTTCACCACCCGCCGCTACTGCGACAACCCGCTGATCGTGCAGGGTCCGGGCGCCGGCCCGGAAGTCACCGCCGCGGGCGTATTCGCCGACGTATTGCGCGTGGCCGCGGGGCAGGGGGCGAAGCTGTGACGGATTCCGTGAAGGCGTTCTCGCCGGCATCGGTGGGTAACGTGGGTGTGGGCTTCGACATCCTCGGCCACGTGATCGAAGGGGTTGGCGATACCGTCACCGTGCGCCGCATCGATGTGCCGGAAGTGCGCATCGTCGCGATCCGCGGGGCGACCGTCGATCTGCCGAAGGATGCGCCGGGCAACACTGCCGGTGCCTCCCTGATCGCCTTGCGCGAAGCGCTGGGGTTGCCGTTCGGTTTCGAGGTCGAGATCGACAAGGGCATCCCGCTCGGCTCGGGAATGGGTGGTTCCGCGGCTTCCTGCGTGGCCGCGCTGGTCGCGGCCAACGAGCTGCTGGACACGCCGTTGTCGCGGGAAGCGCTGTATCCGTTCGCGCTGACCGGCGAAGCCGTCGCCAGCGGTGGGCGCCACGGCGACAACCTCGGTCCGATGCTGCTGGGCGGGCTGGTCCTGTCCACCGCCGAGCGGCTGGTGAGGATTCCGGTGCCCGATGCCTGGCACAGCGTGCTGGTGCATCCCGATGCGATCCTGGAAACGCGGCGCGCGCGCGAAGCGCTCAAGGGCCATTACGCGTTGGGTGAATTCGTGTCGCAGTCGGCCAATCTCGCGCTGGTGCTGGCCGGTTGCCATGCCGGTGATGCGGCGCTGGTGCGCGCGGGTTTGCAAGATGTATTGGTCGAACCGAGGCGCGCACCGCTGATCGCCGGTTTCGATGCGGCCAAGCGCGCGGCACTGCAGGCGGGCGCGATGGGCGCGAGCATTTCCGGCGCGGGGCCCAGCGTGTTCGGCTGGTTCGAGACGCGGGCGCAGGCCGAAGCGGCCGCGCCTGCGATCCAGGCCGCGTTCGCCGCTGCGGGATTCGAGAGCCAGGCGTGGGTGTCGCCGATCAATGGTGCGGCGGCGAAGGTGCTTTAGATTTTCCTTCTCCCACCGGGAGAAGGGAGCAAACTTGCATGGACAACCAATGAACTTCATCTCCACCCGCAGCAACGCCCCCGCAGCCACCCTCAGCCAGGCCATCGCCGCCGGCCTCGCACCCGATGGCGGACTTTACGTACCCGAGGTGTTGCCGGTTACGCGTCCCCTGGAACTCGGCAGCGACCTGGCCGACACCGCTACGCGACTCATCGCTCCCTTCTTCGCGGGCGATGCACTGGCGGATGAATTGCCGGCGATCTGCCGCGAAGCCTTCGACTTCCCCGCGCCGATGTTTCCGCTGGCGACAGCGGACGATCAGGTGCTCGAGTTGTTCCATGGCCCCACTGCCGCTTTCAAGGATTTCGGCGCGCGCTTCCTCGCCGCCTGCCTGGCCCGCCTGCGCAAGCAACAGGATCGTCCCTTGACCATCCTGGTGGCCACGTCCGGCGATACCGGCGCTGCGGTGGCTGCTGCGTTCCATAAGCAGCCGGGACTGCGTGTGGTCGTGCTGTATCCGGATGGCCGGGTATCGCCGCGCCAGGCGCATCAACTGGGCTGCTTCGGCGACAACATCACCGCGCTGCGCGTGGCAGGTTCGTTCGACGATTGCCAGGCCCTGGTCAAGCGCGCGTTGAATGATGAAACACTACAGGAACAGGCGCCGATGAGTTCGGCCAACAGCATCAGCCTGGGTCGCCTGCTGCCGCAGATGAGCTATTACGCGCATGCGGCGCTGGCGCACAAGCGCGCCACCGGCGAGGTGCTGAATTTCGTCATTCCCACCGGCAACCTGGGCAATGCCATGGCCGCGATCATCGCGCGTGCGCTGGGCGTGCCATTGGGCCGCATCGTGCTGGCGACCAATGCCAACGACGTGTTGCCGAAGTTCTTTTCCGGTGCGGATTATTCGCCCGCGGCCAGCACCGCCACCATCGCCAATGCCATGGACGTCGGCGCACCGAGCAATTTCGAACGCCTGCGCTGGTTGTACCACGGCGACGATGCGGCCCTGCGTGCGGACTTCACCGCACGAAGCGTGGACGACGCGCAGATCCGCGACACCATTCGCGAGCGCTATCAACGGCATGGCGAAGTCTTCTGCCCGCATACCGCGACCGCGGTGAAGGTGCTGCAGGACCTGCGCAGGCAGGGTGCGGCAGGTGACTGGGCGGTCGCGGCGACCGCGCATCCGGCCAAGTTCGAAAGCGTGGTCGAGCCCTTGATCGGACGCGCCCTGGAAGTGCCGTCGGCACTGGCCGAACTGCTCGCGCGCCCGGCGCATGCCGATCCCATTCCCGCGGACTACAGCGCTTTCCGCGAATACGTCGCCCGCGGGTGATGGCACGGCCGCAACGCTCCAGCCCCGCTGTGCGGCGCGCCATGCCTGCGCAGGGTATTTCTGCGACCATGGCGCCATGACGATCAAGGGCAAGGCGACTTCGCTGGATATCGCGCACCTGGCCGGGGTTTCCCAGCCGACGGTGTCGCGTGCCCTGCGTGGCAGCCCGATGGTCAGCGAGGAAACGCGCAAGCGCATCCAGGCCATCGCCGAACAGCTGAACTACAAGGTCGACAAGAACGCCTCGAACCTGCGCACCCAGCATTCCGGGACCATCGCGCTGCTGTTCTTCGAAGATCCCACCCCGGACGATTCTCAGATCAACCCTTTCTTCCTGTCGATGCTGGGTTCGATCACGCGCGCATGCGCGCTGCAGAGTTACGACCTGCTGATTTCGTTCCAGCAACTGTCGACCAACTGGCAGGCCGACTACGAGGACAGCAACAAGGCCGACGGCCTGATCCTGCTGGGCTATGGGGACTACCTGGAATCGCAATCGCGGCTCGAACGCCTGGTGGAGCAGGGCACCCACTTCGTTCGCTGGGGCGCGGTATTGCCCGGGCAGCCGGGCATCTCGATCGGTTGCGACAATTTCCAGGGCGGCCACGACATCACTGCGCATTTGCTGGAACAGGGCAGCCGGCATATCGCCTTCCTCGGGCATGCTTCCAACCACTACCCGGAATTCTTCGAACGCTATCGCGGCTACGCCCACGCCTTGTTGAGCGAGGACCTGCGCGTGCTGCCCGCCCTGCAGGTGGATGCGGTGACCGCCGAGCAATCCGGTTACGAGGCCGCGCTGGAACTGCTGGCGCGGGGCCAGCCGTTCGATGCGATCTTCGCCGCCAGCGACCTGATTGCCATCGGCGCGATGAAGGCCTTGCACGAGCGTGGCTTGCGCGTGCCCGGGGACGTGGCGGTGGCTGGGTTCGACGACATCCCGCTGGCCGCCTTCGTCAATCCGAGCCTGTCCACCGTGCAGCAGGACACCAAGCTGGCGGGCACCATCCTGGTCGAGACCCTGTTGGCGCTGATCAACAACGAGCTTGCGGAAAGCAGGACCATTCCGGTCAAGTTGGCGTTGCGCGGGTCTTCCGCCGCCGCGTAGGAGCGACGTAAGTCGCGAGTTGACGCTTTATGAAGATCAAAACCCTTCGCGACTTACGTCGCTCCTACGGGCTGTCTTGCTCATCGATCCTTGCGGGTCATGGAATCGGCCAGCCTCGCGCGCAAGTCCCTGCGGGTCAGCGGCTGGTCGAAGAACAGCACGCGTACGCCGTGCGCAGGGACATCGATACGCAGCTGCCTGCCGACCTTGACCTTCTTTCCGCTGAAGCCGTCGCGCCAGGTGCCGGCTTGCAGGTAGTCATCGACTCGCATGCTGCGTGACGCGTCGTTCTTGTTCAAAAGGACCAATGCGGTCTGGTTGACGCCGTCATGCTCGTACACGCGGTAGAACACGGCCTCATCGCCCTTCAGTCGCAGGTTCAACTGCAATCCACGCTGTAGCGCAGGCGATTCTCGGCGCAGCGTGGCTATGCGTTTGAGGGCGGGGTAGATCGGACTCTTGTCCGCGGCATCCACGCGTTCCTGGCCGTAGTAGTTGCGGTTTCCATCGTGCTCGGCGCGGCCGCGCATGAAACCGGTTTCCGAGCCGTAATAGACCGCAGGAATGCCGCGTGCGGTGAACAGCCAGTGGTTGGCGTCGATGAAGCCCTGGTCGGTGGCATTCATCCGGGCCATGTCGTGGTTGTCGTAGAAGGTCACCAGGTCGTAGGGGTTGGCATAGGGGCCGTCCTCCAGGTACAGCGCCTTCTCCAGTTCGGCGAAATCGCTACCCTGTTTCTCGAATACTTCGGCCAGTTTTCCGCGCAGCGGGAAATCCAGCACGCTGATCCCGCCGTTGCGGGGCAGCGTGTGCCCGGCAATGGTGGCTGCGTCGTAGTTGAAGGCTTCGCCAAACATGAAGAAACCCGGATGTTCGGCACGGATGCGGTCAGAAAACGCCTTCCAGAACCGGTGCGGCATCCAGCTGATCGTATCGATGCGGAATGCGGCTGCACCCTGGTCGATCCATTGCTCGTAGGCGCCGACCAGGTAGTCCAGTACCGCCGGATTGTCCTGGTTGAGGTCGGATAACTGGGCCAAGCCGCCGCTGGTGTTGTAGAAGGCGTGCATGGGCTTGTGCGCTGGATCGAGCCGCGCCGGGTCGAGGTTCTGGTGGTCGGCGACCAACTTGCCGTCGCGGTCGTAGATCTTGCCGTATTGCGGCTGCATCTTCGGCATGCTGTACGCGGGTGAGCCGTGGTTACCGACAATGTCCAGGACCACGTCCAGTTGCTTGTCCTTCATCGCCCGGGTGAAGCCGGCGAAATCCAGGCCTTCGCTGGGCAGGTGTTCGTCCAGCTTGTAGAAGTTGGTGCCCCAGTAGCCGTGATAGCCGGTCTTGCCCTGGTCCTTGAAGAATGCATCGGAACCGATTGGCGAGCCGCCGGTGAAAGCCTGGTCAGGGTTGTCGACGATCGGCGTCACCCACACCGAGGTAAAGCCCATGTCGCGGATGTAACCGGCGTTGTCGACGATGCCCTTGAAGTCGCCGCCGAGGTAACCGATGTTGTCGCCATGCGCATCCGGCACTGGCCGATCGAAAGTATGCAGCGCCGGATCCGTTCCGCCCTGGTCGCGATGGTCGTTGGACGGATCGCCGTTGACGAAGCGGTCGGTCATGACGAAATAGATGGCTTCGCTGGCGAAGGGTTCGGTGGTGCCGTAGAAATCATCGGTAACCGTCGCGCTGGCGTGGGCAGCGGAAGCCGATGCTGCGCAAAGGAGGGCTAACGCGAGTTGAGTTGCGTGATGACGGGTCGTGCTCATGCCACGGTCTCCTTGCGCACCATCAGCACGCATAGTCCGGCGATGACCAGGCTGACGCCGCCGATCATCAGCGCGTTGATCGGCTGGTTGCCGAAGAAAGTCTTCAGCAGGAAACCCAGCAGGCTGGCGGCGACCAGTTGCGGGATGACGATGAAGAAATTGAAGATGCCCATGTACACGCCCATCTTCCTGGCCGGCACCGCGCCGCTGAGCAGCGAGTAGGGAATGGCCAGGATCGCCGCCCAGGCGATGCCGATGCCGGCCATCGGCAGCAGCAGCATCTTCGGATCCTGGATGAAGCGGAACGAGAGGAAAGACAGGCCGCCGATCACCAGGCAGACCAGGTGCGTGGCGCGCAGGCCGATGCGGCGCGACAGCGGGGCGAGGCAGAACGCCGCCAGCGCCGCGAACGCGCTATAGGCCGCGAACAGCACGCCCACCCAGTCGGCGCCGTTGTTGTAGGCGACCGAAGTGGTATCGGTACTGTGGAAGTGCAGTGCGGTGACCGCCGGCGTGGTGTAGATCCACATGGCGAAGAGCGCGAACCAGGAGAAGAACTGGACTACCGCCAGCCGCTGCATGGTGACCGGCATGTGGCGCATGTCGTGGATGATTTCGCCCAGTGCGCCGCCTCGACGCCCACCGAAAGTCAGTAGCAGCAACAACGCGTAGGCAGCAAGGCCACCAGCGAGCAGGTAGAGGGATTTGTCCAGGCCATAGCGGCCGATGCAGAACGCCAGTGCCGCAGCCGGTATCAGGAAAACCGCCATTTCGGTCGCAAGCCGGGAGCCGGAGACGGCTGGCGGTGCGGCAAGGGTTTCCGGATGGGCATCGTCGAAGCGCTCCAACTGTTCCGGCGGATACTCGCGCGTCCGCAATATCGTCCAGCCCATCGCACAGATCAGCACCACGCCGCCGATGTAGAAGGACATGCGCACGCTGGGCGGGATTTCGCCCGCGGCGGCGGTATTGGCCATGCCCAGCTGGGTCAGGATCTCCGGCAACAGATAGGCGACCACCGCACCCGCGCCAATAAAGAAGCTCTGCATCGCGAAACCGCGAGTGCGCTGCTCGGACGGCAACTGGTCGCCGACGAAGGCACGGAACGGTTCCATCGATACGTTGATCGACGCGTCCAGCAACCACAGCATGATCGCCGCGAACCACAGCACCGAGGAATTCGGCATCACGAACAATGCCAGCGTGGTCAGGATGGCGCCGACCAGGAAATAGGGGCGGCGGCGGCCCAGCCGGGTCCAGGTGCGATCGGAGTAGTAACCGATTATGGGTTGCACCAGCAGGCCGGTCATCGGTGCGGCGATCCAGAGGATGGCCAGGTCGTCCATCTTCGCGCCCAGAGTCTGGAAGATGCGGCTCATGCTGCCGTTCTGCAGGGCGAAGGCGAACTGGATGCCGAAGAAACCGAAGCACATGTTCCAGATCTGCCAGAACGAGAGCCGGGGCTTCCGGTTCGCAGCAGTTGTGTTGGTGCCGGGTGTGTTCGTGCCCGATGTGTTCATTCCGCTTGTTCCCCTGTCGCGCTGGGTGACGACATCGGGCATGTTGCAGGCAATGCTTCCGGAAACCATGCTGCACTGCGAAACATTCCGCGTCGTCTGTGTTCTCATGCACGATGCTGGGAGATATGCGCGAATTCAATGGAAACCGCTGAAAGCAAGGCTTTATCTGCAATGTCGCTCGAATGCAGGCGATCTGCGAGGTGGCGCGGCGGGTGCGGTGACGGCTTGCGCCGCATACGTATTCATCGCCGGTGCGCCAATCGGGTCAATGCCACGGGCGACGTGGCGTGGAATAGTGGCGCCCGTTACGTGCGCCGGAATGGCGCTCGGTCTTGGCTTCGGGGATACGGATGGCGATGACTCGTTGGTGGCGCGGTGCGGTGATCTACCAGATCTACCCACGCAGCTTCATGGATACCGACGGCAATGGCGTGGGCGACCTGCCGGGTATCGTCGAGAAACTCGATTACATCGCCAGCCTCGGCGTCGATGCGATCTGGATTTCGCCGTTCTTCAAGTCGCCGATGGCCGACTTCGGCTACGACATCGCCGACTATCGCGACGTCGATCCCTTGTTCGGCAACCTCGACGACTTCGACCGCCTGCTGGCCAAGGCGCATGGCCTGGGCATCAAGGTCATGATCGACCAGGTACTGAGCCATTGCTCGGTCGAGCACGAATGGTTCAGGCAAAGCAGCGAGAGTCGTGACAATCCCAAGGCCGACTGGTACGTCTGGGCGGACGCGAAGCCGGACGGCACGCCGCCCAACAACTGGATGTCGCTGTTCGGCGGCGTGGCCTGGCGCTGGGAACCACGGCGCGGCCAGTACTACCTGCACAACTTCCTGGCCTCGCAACCCGATCTCAACTTCCATAACCCCGAAGTGCAACAGGCGACGCTGGACAACGTCGAGTTCTGGCTGCAGAAAGGCGTGGATGGCTTGCGCCTGGACGCGATCAACTTCTGCTTCCACGACCGGCAGCTGCGCGACAACCCGCCCAAGCCGCCGGAAAAGCGCGTGGGTCGCGGCTTCAGTCCCGACAATCCCTACGCATTCCAGTACCACTACTACAACAACACCCAGCCCGAGAACCTGACCTTCCTGGAAGACCTGCGCGCCTTGCTCGACCGGTATCCGGGCGCGACCACGCTGGGCGAGATCTCGTCGGAGGATTCGCTGGCGACGATGGGCGAATACGTCAACGACCGGCGCCTGCACATGGGTTACAGCTTCGAGCTGTTGACCGACGATTTTTCCGCTGCGTACATCCGGCATACCGCCGAGGACCTGGAAGCGAAGATGGCCGATGGCTGGCCGTGCTGGGCGATTTCCAACCACGACGTGCAGCGCGCAGTGACGCGCTGGGGCGGAGCGGCGGCGAGCGATACCTTCGCCAAGCAACTGGTGGCGCTGGTGTGTTCGCTGCGCGGTTCGGTGTGCCTGTACCAGGGCGAGGAACTGGGGCTGGGCGAGGCCGACGTGCCTTACGAAGCGCTGCAGGATCCGTACGGCAAGACCTTCTGGCCCAACTTCAAGGGCCGCGACGGCTGCCGCACGCCGATGCCCTGGGACGACAGCGCGCTGGCGGGATTCACCACCGGCCAGCCTTGGCTGCCGATCGCCGAGGCGCACCGCGCGCTGGCCGTGCAAGGGCAGGAGCGCGATGCGGACTCCACGCTCAACGCCACGCGCGGATTCCTGCGCTGGCGCAAGAGCCTGCCTGCGCTGCAATGGGGCGACATCCATTTCCTCGACACATCGGAACCTGTGCTCGCCTTCACCCGCAGCTTCGAGGGCCAGCGCCTGCTGGTGGTCTTCAACCTGTCCGCCGCCGCGGTGGAATGGGAAGTTCCCGGCGACCAGCTCGTGCAGGCCATCGATGGCCACGGCCTTGTTGCCGGGCATGTGGAAGATGGTTTGCTGAAATTACCCGCACAAGGCGTGTTCTACGC
>JBOHXX010000097.1:0-10125 GCA_050737675.1 Pseudoxanthomonas sp. | reverse complement strand
TTTCTGCGCCAGGCGCAAACCGGGAAGGGTTTTGCGCGTGTCGAGGATCTTCGCGCGCGTACCGCGCACGGCTTCGACATAGGCAGCGGTCGTGGTCGCGGTGCCGGACAGGGTCTGCATGAAATTCAGGCTGGTGCGCTCGGCGCTGACCAGCGCCCGGCTGCGTCCTGCGAGTGTCGCCAGGACCGTGCCTGCTTCCACGCGGTCACCTTCCGCTACCCGCCATTGGATAACGACATCGGGATCCAGCGCGCGGTGGCAGGCATCGAACCACGGTCGTCCCGCGATCACTGCGGCTTCCTTGCATAGCAGGTACGCGATATCAGCTGTGTCCGGCAGCAACGCCGCGGTCACGTCGCCGCTGCCCAGGTCTTCGGCCAGCGCACGTGCCACGTCGCTGGCGATCACGTCCGCTGGCGGTGGGGAAAAGTCGCGGCTCATTTGCCGGGAAAGCCTTCTACCTGCGCGGTGGCGATGGCTTCCTCGGCCAGCAGCACCGGGATGCCGTCATCGACGCGATACACGGTCTTGCGGTCACGGGTGAGCAGGGCCTCGCGCAGGGCTTCGGCCTGCAGCGTGTCGTCGGCGCGCTTGACGCCACCGGAGGCGATGGCGCGGTTCAGCACGTCCAGCGCTTGCGCATCGAGCATGGCCAGTGGCTGGCGCGTGCTGGGGCAGCACAGGATATCGAGCAATTTGCGGTCCATTGATCCATCGTCGGGCTGGGAAGACGGCTAGAATAAGCCTTTGCGACCGCAGGCAGTCAAAGGCCTGCCTCACTCCAGAGAGGACGGCAATGACCGCCACTGCTCCAAGCCCGCTGGTGGGGATCGTGATGGGCTCCCGTTCCGACTGGGAAACCATGCAGCATGCCGCGCAGAAACTCGACGCGCTTGGCGTGCCCTACGAAGTGAAGGTGGTCTCCGCGCATCGCACTCCCGACGTGCTGTTCGCGTACGCGGATGGCGCGGCCGCACGCGGGCTGCGCGCGATCATCGCCGGGGCCGGCGGCGCGGCGCACCTGCCGGGCATGCTGGCCTCGAAAACCGCGGTGCCAGTGCTCGGCGTGCCGGTGCAGTCGAAGGCGCTCAACGGCCTGGACTCGCTGTTGTCGATCGTGCAGATGCCGGCCGGCATTCCCGTGGCCACCTTTGCCATCGGCGTCGCTGGCGCCGCCAATGCCGCGCTGTTCGCCGCCGCCTTGTTGGCGCCGCACCATCCCGACATCGCCGCCGTGCTGGAAGCATTCCGCAAGCGGCAGACGGACGAGGTTACGGCCAACGACGATCCGCGCCTTCCTCTCGCCAGCCCCGGGCAAGCGGCGCAGTGACCACCGTCGGAATCCTTGGCGGCGGGCAACTGGCCCGCATGCTGGCGCTTTCCGGCGCCCCGCTGGGCTTGCGTTTCCTGGTGATGGATACCGAGGCCGATGCTTGCGCCGGCCAGTTCGCGCCGCTGCTGGTGGGCGATTATCGCGATGAAGCGGCACTTGCCGAATTCGCGTCCAAAGTGGATGTGGCGACTTTCGATTTCGAGAACGTGCCCGCCGAAAGCGCCGAGTGGCTGGCCGCGCGCGTGCCGGTGTTCCCCAACCCGCGCGCACTGGCCGTGACCCAGGACCGGCTGGTGGAAAAAAACCTGTTCCGGAGCCTGGGCATCCCGGTCGGCGAGTACGCCGCGATCTCCACCCGCGACGAGCTGGAGGCGCAGGTCGCGCACATCGGCGGCCGTTGCATCCTCAAGACCCGGCGCCTGGGTTACGACGGCAAGGGCCAGTTCCGGATCAAGTCGCCGGCCGACATCGAAGCGGCCTGGCAGGCGCTGGGCGCGCAGGCGCAATCGGTGGGGCTGATCGTCGAAGCCTTCATCCCGTTCCAGCGCGAACTGTCGGTGGTGGCGGTGCGCGGTCGTGATGGCGAATTCCGCACCTGGCCGCTGACCGAGAACTGGCATGTCGATGGTGTGCTGTCGGCCAGCTTGGCTCCAGCCAGGGTCGATGCCGAGTTGACGGCACAGGCGTACGCCCATGCCCGCAAGCTGGCCGAAGCGCTGGATTACGTGGGCGTGTTCGCACTGGAACTGTTCTGCACGGACGGCGAACTGCTGGCCAACGAAATCGCCCCGCGCGTGCACAACTCGGGCCACTGGACCATCGAAGGCGCTGAGGTTTCGCAATTCGAGAACCACCTGCGCGCCGTGCTCGGCCTGCCCTTGGGCGATACGCGCATGCTCGGCCACGCCTGCATGCTCAACTGGATCGGCGAACTGCCGGACCGCGATGCGGTGCTGGCCGAACCCGCCGGCCACTGGCACGACTACGGCAAGCTGCCGCGCGCCGGACGCAAGGTCGGACATGCCACCTTGCGCGAGGACAGCAGCACCGGACTGGCCGATTCGCTGCAGCGGATCGGCGTAGCATTGGGCTGCGAGGCGCAGGTCGCCCCGGCCATCACGGCCCTGCGCGTCTGACCGAACTGCGCTCCCGTCCAATCAGGAGTAAAGCGTCATGCTCGACTGGAACGAATACCGCAAGGAACTGGGTCCGCGTATCGGTGAGATCGGGAAACTTTCGCCCGATACCTTGAAGGGCTATCTGACCCTCAGTGGCGCCGGTGAGAAAACCAACCATCTCGATGGCAAGACCCGCGAACTGATCGCGCTGGCGGTGGCGGTGACTACGCGGTGCGATGGCTGCATCACCGTCCATGTCGATGCCGCGCTAAAGCAGGGCGCCAGTCGCGAGGAAATCGCTGAAGCCCTGGGTGTCGCGATTGCACTGAATGCGGGCGCCGCCCTGGTTTATTCCGCGCGGGTGATGGACGCGGTGGCTGCCCACGGTTAACCCGAGCTTGCGTCCCTCTCTTCGCAGGCGGAAGAAGGACGCGAGCAGGTAGCGCCCACGCCAGATTCTGGAGACAAAAAAACGGCCGGATTTCCTCCGGCCGTTCGATCTGCTGCATTGATGCGGAACTCAGCGCAGGTTGGAAGCCACGAAGTCCCAGTTGACCAGCGCCCAGAACGATTCCACGTACTTCGGCCGCGCATTGCGGTAGTCGATGTAGTACGCGTGTTCCCAGACGTCGATGGTCAGCAGCGGGGCGTCTTCGCCGGTCAGCGGGGTGGCCGCATTGGAAGTGCTCACCAGTCCCAGCGAACCATCCGGACGCTGCACCAGCCAGCCCCAGCCCGAACCGAAGGTGCCGATGGCGGTCTTGGTGAATTCCTCCTTGAACTTGGCGAAGTCGCCGAAGGCCTGGTTGATCAGTTCGCCGAGCTTGCCACCGGGCTCGCCGCCACCCCCGTCCGCTGCCGGCTTCAGGCCGTTCCAGTAGAAAGTGTGGTTCCAGATCTGCGCGGCGTTGTTGAACATGCCGCCCTGCGCCCTGCGGATGATCTCTTCCAGCGGCAGGTTGGCGAATTCGGTGCCCTCGATCAACTTGTTGAGGTTGTCCACGTAGGTCTTGTGGTGCTTTCCGTAGTGGAAATCGATGGTTTCGCCGGAGATGTGCGGCTCCAGTGCGGTGCGGTCGTAGGGAAGCGGGGGAAGTTCGATGGCCATGGCTTTTCCTTTGCTGTGCTAGGCGGAGGGAGCGTGGGTACGCTCGCGGATGGTTCGGCGCAACGGCTATGCCGTGCGAGGGCTTACAATGGGAGTTTACCCGACCACGGTTTGCAGGCCGTCAATGCAGGAGAAAACACCATGCCGGTGATGGAACGCATCCAGGCCGAAGTCGACACGCATGCGGTCGTGCTTTTCATGAAGGGAACGCCGCAATTTCCCATGTGCGGTTTCTCCAGCCGTGCGGTGCAGGCGTTGAAGACCGCGGGTGGCGAGCTCGCTGGCGCCGGGCATGTGCACACCATCAACGTGCTGCAGGAGCCGGAGATCCGCGCCAACCTGCCGCGTTTCTCCAACTGGCCGACCTTCCCGCAGCTTTTCATCCATGGCGAGCTGATCGGCGGTTGCGATATCACCCTGGAACTGTTCGAGTCGGGGGAGCTGCAGCGCATCGTGTCCGAGGCGCTCGCACCGTGACCCTGCTTGCCTTGCCGGCCCGCGAAGCGGGAGCGCTGCGCGATCGCGTGGTCCTGATCAGTGGCGCGCAGGGTGGGCTGGGCAGTGCTGCCGCGCAAGCCTGCACCCGTGCCGGAGCCACCGTGGTGCTGTTGGGGCGCAAGCCGCCGAAATTGAACCGGGTCTATGACGCCTGCGCCAAGCTGGGGTCGGAGCCGCTGCTTTATCCGCTGGACCTGGAGGGCGCGGCCCCGGACGACTACGCGGAAATGGCCGACCGGCTCTACCGTGAACTCGGACGCCTGGATGGAGTGCTGCATTGCGCGGCCGAATTCCGCGGACTTACCCCGCTGGAACATACCGACCCGGCCAATTTCGCCCGCGCCGTGCATGTCAACCTGACCGCGCCCTGGTGGCTGTCGCAGGCCTGCCTGCCGCTGCTCAAGCAGTCAACGGATGCGGCGCTGGTGTTCGCCCTGGACGACCTGGGTCGAGTAGGGCAGGCCTATTGGGGTGGCTATGGCCTGGCCCAACACGGACTGGGCGCAATGGTCGGGATGCTGCATGCCGAACTGGCCAATTCCAGCGTGCGGGTCGCGGCGTTGCAGCCGGGGCCGATGCGGACGGGGTTGCGGGCCAAGGCCTATGCCGAAGACGAGGACCTGCAGGCGCGTGACCCGGCCGACTATGCCCAGGCGTGCGTGACCCTGCTGTCGCCGGCCGGTGCGGAACATCGCGGCCAGGTCTGGAACGTCCGCGCGTGACCGTTCTTTCCGCGGCACTGCTGCTGTTCCTGATCCTGGACCCGCTCGGCAACATCCCGATATTCCTGAGCGTGCTCAAACCGCTGGCACCCAGGCGCCAGCGGGCGGTGCTGGTCCGCGAGTTGCTGATCGCGTTGGGGGTGCTGATGGGCTTCCTGTGGGGCGGCAAGTACGCGCTGGAACTGATGCACCTGCGCGAGGAATCGGTGCAGATCGCCGGTGGCATCGTGCTGTTCCTGATCGGCATCCGCATGATCTTCCCGCGTCCGGAAGGGCTGATGGGCGAGCTTCCCGGCGGTGAGCCCTTCATCGTGCCCTTGGCCATTCCGTTGGTGGCCGGCCCTTCCGGCATGGCCGCGGTGATGCTGATGGGCAGCAACGAGCCCGGCCGGCTGTGGGACTGGAGCCTGGCGCTGATGATCGCCTGGGGCGCCACCGCGGCGATCCTGTTTTCGGCCACGGTGCTTTACAAATGGATGGGCCGCAGCGCCCTGATCGCGATCGAGCGCTTGATGGGCATGTTGCTGGTCGCCATCTCGGTGCAGATGTTCCTAGACGGAATAGGGACTTACCTGAAACTCTCGCCACCCAACATTTAGTTGGCTTCAGGTTGGCTTGCCGACTGGCTGGTTCACCATCCGCCAGGCCAGGAAATTGTCACCTGCCGGTCACAAAACCGGCCTATCGTGTTAACCTCTTATTAACCTTCGCAGCCTGATCGCGCAGGTCACAGGGAACCCCAATCGTTTCCATCAGCCTGCCTTCCAAGGCCAGCTTGAGCCTGCTTTAGCCAATCCGTTTCGCCATCGCCAAAACCTTGCATTGAGGCTTATCAAATGAATCAAACCCGTTTCCGGATGTCCAAGATCGCCCTTGGTCTCGTGGTCGCGCTCGCCGCGGCACCTTCCTTCGCCCAGAGCACCTCCGCCGGGGTTGGCGGTTTGGTCACCGGTAGCGATGGCGCGCCAGTCGCCGGCGCCGAAGTCACCATCACCCATGCCGAATCGGGAACCGTCAGCCGCGCCACCACCGACGCCAGCGGCCGCTACAACGCCCGCGGCCTGCGCGTGGGCGGCCCGTACACCATCAGCGTGGTCAAGGCCGGTGCGGGCGTGGACACGGAAGAGAACATCTACCTGGCCCTGAACCAGATCAGCACGGTCAATGCCGCGCTCAAGGCCGACGTGGCCACCCTGGAAACCGTCACCGCAGTCGGCGTCGCCGGCGGCTCGGAAGTGTTCAGCGCGACCAAGATGGGCTCCGGCACAAATATCGATCGGCAGACGATCGAATCGCTTCCTTCCATCGGCGGCAACATCCAGGATTTCATGCGCCTGGATCCGCGCGTGGCCTTCGTTGACCGCGCCTCGGGCACGATCAGCGCCGGCGGCCAGAACCCGCGCTACAACGCGATCAACATCGATGGCGTGTCGGCCAGCGACACCTTCGGCCTGGAAGGCAACAACATGACGACCCGGCGCCAGCCGGTGTCGATGGATGCGATCGAAGCGATCGACATCAAGCTGTCCAGCTATGAAGTCAGCACGCCTTCCGCCTCCGGTGCGACCGTCAACGCGGTGACCAAGTCCGGTACCAATGAATTCCACGGTTCGGTCTACGGCAGCTACCGCGATGCCGACTGGTTTGGCGACAATCCCGAAGGCCAGCCGTTTGCCGGCTTCACCAAGGAACAGACCTACGGCGTCACCGTGGGCGGACCGATCGTGAAGGACAAGCTGTTCTTCTTCGCCAACTACGAGAAGTTCGAACAGAAGGCCCCCGGCGTCGATCTCAGCACCACCGCGCTGGGCAAGCCGAATGCCGTCATCGATGAAGCTGATATCACCCGCGCCCAGCAGATCGCGGACGGCTATGGCATCAATGCCGGTGGCCTGGCCAGCAATGGCGACACCAACCTCGAAGAGTACGCGCTGAAGCTCGACTGGAACATCAACGACAACCACCGCGCCAGCCTGCGCTACAGCAAGCTGGTGCAGGACAAGCTGCGCATCCAGGGCATGGCCTCTTCGAGCGTCTCGCTGAGCTCTTACTGGTACACCCACCAGAAGACCGTCGAAAGCTATGTCGCCCAGGTGTTCAGTGACTGGACCGACAATTTCTCCACCGAATTCAAGGCGTCCTACCGCGACAACAGTGCCGTCCGCGTCACCGACAGCACCGCGCCCAGCATCCGCATCTTCTTCGGTGGCAGCGAGGCGTCCCCAAGCGGCGACTCCATCTACCTCGGCACCGAGGCCAACACCCACGGCAACACGCTGCTGACCAAGACCTGGGATTACTACGGCGCCGGCACCTGGACCCTGGGCGACCACGACCTCAAGTTCGGCGTCAATTACAGCGACAACGACATCTACAACTACTTCGGCGCCAACTCCTACGGCACCTACACGTTCTACGGCCTGGACAACTTCGCCGCGGGCCGTTACAGCACCTACAACCTGAGCAGCGAGACGTCGCCTGGTTCCATCGCGGCGAACTACAGCAGCAGCAACCTGGGCCTGTTCATCCAGGACACCTGGTACGTCAACAACAACCTGACCCTGACCTTTGGCGTGCGCGGCGACCGCCCGGACGCCAGCCCGGACCCGCAATACAACGCAGGTGCATCGGCCTACTTCGGCTACGACAACAGCAAGCTGTTCAATGGCGATTTCCTGATCCAGCCGCGCTTCGGCTTCAACTACACCTTCGACAGCGAGCGCCCCACCCAGCTGCGCGGTGGCATCGGCCTGTTCCAGGGCGACGCGCCGCAGGTGTGGATCAGCAACAGCTACAACACCACCGGCCTCAACTACGTCTCGTACAACTACACGGCGTACAACCCGACCGTGCCGTTCGGTCCGAATGGCTTGGACCCGACCGTCCCCGCGGGTCCCGGCGTGGCGCCGTTGCAGAACGTGAACTTCGTCGCCAACGACTTCGAGCTGCCCTCCATCTGGAAGGCCAACCTGGCCATCGATCATGAGCTGCCCTGGTACGGGTTGGTCGCATCGGCCGAGTTGCTGTTGACCAAGGTCAACAACGGCCTGTTCTACCAGAGCCTCAACATCGGTCCGACGCCGGTGCCGGGTGAAGGCCCCGTGGCCAACCTGATCGGACCCGATGGTCGGGAACTTTATTGGAATCCGGCCCGTACGGGACGCGCTTGGGCGAGCGGCGATGCGCGCTTCGGTCGTGGACCTGCGTACAACAACGTGTTCCTGATCGACAACACCAAGAAGGGCAAGACCGAGCAGTTCACGGTCAGCCTGAGCAAGCCGTGGAGCGAGGCCAGCGACTGGTCCTGGAACCTGGGCTACACCTATACCCATGCCACGGAAGTCGGTCCGTTGACCAGCTCCACCGCCAGTTCGGGCTGGGGCTACCAGTACGCCTTCGACATCAACAGCGATACCGCGACGACTGCGCGCTACGAGATCAAGGACCGCTTCTCCGGTTCCTTGAACTGGAAGCACAAGTTCTTCGGCGACAACGAAACCAGCGTCGGCCTGGTCTACGAAGGCCGCAGCGGGCGTCCGTACAGCTATCTGTTCGTCAACGACGCCAACGGCGATACCCGCACTGCGAACGACCTGTTCTACGTGCCCAATGGTCCCGGCGACGTGCTGTTCGGCAACCTGACCGCTGCGGGCGTGTTCACGCCCAATGCGGCCATGGAGCAGGCTTTCTTCACCTGGCTCCAGGCCAACCCGGAACTGGCGAAGTACGCAGGTGGCGTTGCGCCGGCCAATGGCTTCACCTCCAGCTTCGTCAATACGTTCGACGTGCGCATCAGCCAGGAGTTGCCAGGCTTCTTCAAGGGCCACAAGTCGGAGATCTGGCTGGATATCCAGAACGTGGGTAACCTGATCAACAAGGACTGGGGCAACATCTACGACTATGGCTTCTTCGCCGACAGCCGCGTAGCGACCCTGCAGGGCATCTACCAGGGCCATTACGTCTACAACTACCAGTTTGCCGACCAGCCGACGGTAGCCAACGGCGACGCCGATGGCTTCGACCAGGGCATTTCGCAGTGGTCGCTGCAGTTGGGTTTCCGCTACAAGTTCTGATTGCCAGCTTCATGCATGCAGGAAACGGCCGGTTGATCCGGCCGTTTTCTTTTGGGCGGCCGACTGCGCTACAGTTCCGGCCCGGAAGAACAAGCATGGATACGAACATGAGCGAAACGGCACCGAGGGCGTTGCCGGTACAGGACGCGCGGATCTACCCGCGTGGCGGCCTGGATGTGTTGTCCCGCGCCGAAGTGGCGCGGCTGCGCGACGCCTCCAGCGGCGGCATGCACGAACTGCTGAGGCGTTGCGCGCTGGCGGTGTTGACCAGCGGCAGCGCGTCGGACGACCCGCGCGCGGCGCGCGACCTGTATCCCGATTTCGACATCCAGGTGCTGCAGCAGGATCGCGGCGTGCGCATCGACCTGGTCAATGCGCCGTCGATGGCCTTCGTCGATGGCGAGATCATCCGCGGCGTGGCCGAGTTGCTGTTCGCGGTCGTGCGCGACCTGGCCTATACCGCGATCGAGCTGGGTCCGGAACACCAGGACGAACTGACTTCCTCCGCCGGCATTACCAACGCGGTGTTCGGCCTGTTGCGCAATGCGCGCATCCTCAAGCCCGCCGATCCCAACCTGGTGGTGTGCTGGGGCGGTCATTCCATTTCCCGCGAGGAATACATCTACACCAAGCAGGTCGGCTACGAGCTGGGTCTGCGCGGCCTGGACATCTGCACCGGCTGCGGCCCGGGCGCGATGAAGGGGCCGATGAAGGGCGCGACGATCGCACACGCCAAGCAACGGCGCCGGACTACGCGCTACATCGGCGTCACCGAGCCGGGCATCATCGCCGCCGAGTCGCCGAACCCCATCGTCAACCACCTGGTGATCATGCCGGACATCGAGAAGCGGCTCGAGGCGTTCGTGCGCCTTGGCCACGGCATCCTGGTGTTCCCGGGCGGCGTCGGCACGGCGGAGGAAATCCTCTACCTGCTGGGCATCCTGCTGCGCGAGGAGAACGCCGGCCTGCCGTTCCCGCTGATCCTCACCGGCCCGACCCTCTCCGCGCCGTATTTCGAGCAGATCGACAAGTTCATCCGATTGACCCTGGGCGATGCCGCCGCTGCACGTTACGAGATCATCACCGGCGACCCGGTCGCTGTCGCCAGGAAGATGACCGCGGGCATCAAGCGCGTGCGCGAGAGCCGCATCGAACACAAGGATTCGTTTTTCTTCAACTGGGCGATCGAGGTGCCGCTGGAATACCAGCAGCCGTTCGTGCCCACGCACGAGGCAATGGCCGCGCTGGACCTGCACCACGGCCGCCCCGCGCC
>JBOHXX010000096.1:0-10161 GCA_050737675.1 Pseudoxanthomonas sp. | reverse complement strand
CCCCAGCCACATCGCGACATCGCCAAGAGCTCGCGCCCATGGGGCGCTCCTACGCCGTGCCGGTATCTCCGAAAGGTTTGATGGCGGCAGCCGGTACGTCTGCCGCCCGTCGGAACACCGGCATGCGTTCGCGCAAGCGCAGGAACGGCCGCTCCACCATGTAGTACAACGATGCGCCAGCCAGCAACGCGGCAACGCCGTATACACAGAACGCCACCAGGCCACGCCCTTCCAGCGCCGGGCCCCAGGCGGTTTCCACCAGATGGAACACCGCCTTGTGCACCAGGTACAGGCTGTAGGAAATCGCCGCCAGCCACGCCGCCCCCGGAACCCGCCAGCGCGCGATCACACTGCGGTTGCCGGCGCCGGCGAACACCAGCAGCGCCAACCCCAGCGACAGCACCGGCCATCCGATGGAATTGCCGAGCAGTCCCACGCGATCGCGGAACAGCCAGAACGACAGCGCCATCACCGCCATGCCTGCGATCAGGGCCGGATTTGCAAACCGCTGCGCCCGCTCCCAGAACTGCGGACGGAATACCTTGGTCGTGGCCAGCACCACGCCGAACAGCAAACCATCCAACCGGTTCCAGGTCGGGTAATAGATGTCCTCGACGAACCACGCGCGCGGTGGATCGATGGCGGTTTCATGCAGCCAGACGCCGGTGCGCAGGCCGATGCCGAACAACAAGACCGCGACGCAGACGGCGGCGAACTTCAGTGTCGCCGGCCGGCGTGTCAGCCACCACGCCAGCAGCGGGAACACCAGGTAGAAATGCTCTTCCACGCATAGCGACCACGCATGCGAGAACGAGGTGTTGTTCGCGTAGTCGATTGACAGGTTCAGGGTGAAGGTGGCGAATTTCCACCACGGCTCCAGCCCTGGCGCTTCGCGCAACACCGGGAACGCCAGGTAAAGCGCCAGCACCGCCCAGAACGCCGGCAGGATGCGGAACGCACGACGCAGGTAGAAATCGCGGAACGACAAGCGCCCACCCCGCGCCAGCGGCGCCAGCACCTGGGTGCCGATCAGGAATCCGCTGAGCACGAAGAACAGGTCCACGCCCATCCAGCCATAGCGGGAAAGCCAGCTGTAGCTTTCGCCCAGACCGCCGACGAGGAAGGAGTGGAACAGCATCACCCAGAGGATGGCGAGGGTGCGCAGGAGGTCGAGGCCGGGGTATTTCACGGAGTGGGATTTTGTTTGTGGGCGGCAGGAATGAGGAGGTTGCGTGCGGATCAGAAGCGATGCTTCTAGCCCCTCCCCTTGCCCGCGCAGCGGGTAGGGGGAGGTCGGGAGGGGGTTGGCTCTTGATCTTGATCTTCGGTAGACATCTAAAGAGCACGAGCAAGATCAAGAGCACCCCTCCCCAACCCTCCCCTTGCTACGCAAAGGGAGGGAGCAGAGCGTCAGCTCAGCGGCTCATCCGACAGATAGGTGTAACCCGTCAATCCCGCTTCCAACGCCTCGGCAAGCGCCTTCGCTTCTTCCGCCGGCAACCCCGCCTTCGCCACCCGCTCGGCATACGCCGCACGCAGATCGGAAAGCGCATAGCCCACGTAATCCAGCATCACGTCGGTGGTATCGCCGCGGCGCTGCTGGCTGATGCTGAAACCGTCGCCGTCACGCTTCACTTCCACCGTATCGGTGTCGCCGAACAGGTTGTGGATGTCGCCGAGGATCTCCTGGTAGGCGCCGACCAGGAAGAAGCCGAGCCGGTAGCTTTCGCCATGATTCAAGGCATGCAGCGGCAGCGAGGAATCCAGTCCTTCGTTCTCGACATAGGTCTTGACCATGCCATCGGAATCGCAGGTCATGTCGGCGATGACGCCGCGGCGTTGCGGCGCTTCGTTGAGGCGTTCGATCGGCAGGATCGGGAACACCTGGTCGATCGCCCACACGTCCGGGATCGATTCGAACACGCTGAAGTTGACGAAGTACTTGTCGACCAGGCGCTCGTTCAATTCGTCGAGCAGGTCGCGATGGCTGCGTTCGTCGCTGCTCAGGCTGGCGCGCACCGCGTGGGCGATGGCGTAGAACAGGTCATCGATGCGCGCGCGGTGGGTCAGGTCGATCTGGCCCAGCGCGTACAGCGACAGGCCTTCGCTGTGGTGGTGCTGGGCGTCGTGAAAGAGCTCCACCGCCGGGCGCGAACCCAGCTCGCCATGGATCTCGCGCAGATGGCGGATCACCGCCGGTTCGTCATCGTGCGCCGGCGGCACCCGGCCTTCCGGCGCCTGCTCCACTTCCGAGACGTTGGCGATCAGCACCGCGTGGTGCGCGGTCATGGCGCGCCCGCATTCGGTGACGATGCGCGGCGGTGTCAGCTGGTGTTCTTCGCAGGCTTCGGCCAGCGGCTGCACGATGTTGGAGGCGTACTGGTTGAGCCCGTAGTTGATCGAGCAGTAGCTGCGCGAACGCGTGCCTTCGTAGTCGATGCCGAGGCCGCCGCCGACATCGACGTGGCTGATGGTCGCGCCGAGCTTGGACAGTTCGACGAAATAGCGCGTGGCCTCGCGCATGCCGTTGGCGATGTCGCGCACGTTGGAGATCTGCGAACCCATGTGGAAATGCAGCAGGCCCAGCGTGTCCTGCAAGCCGGCATCGCGCAGCGACTTCCACAGGTCCAGCACCTGGCGCGGGGACAGGCCGAACTTGGCCTTGTCGCCGCCGCTGTTCTGCCATTTGCCCGCACCGAGTGAAGCCAGGCGCATGCGCACGCCCAAGCCGGGTTTCACACCGAGGGCTTTGGCTTCCTCGATCACCAGCGCCAGCTCGGACGGCTTCTCGATCACGATGAAGGTCTGCAGGCCCAGCTTGCGGCCGATCAGGGCCAGGCGGATGTATTCGCGATCCTTGTAGCCGTTGCAGACGATCAGCCCGCCCGGCCGCGACAGCGCCAGCACCGCCATCAACTCCGGCTTGCTGCCGGCCTCCAGGCCGAAGCCTTCGCCGTGGTGCGAGGCCAGGGTGCCGGCCACGCCGCGATGCTGGTTGACCTTGATCGGATAGACCGCGGTGTAGCCGCCGGGATATTCCCATTCGGCCTGGGCCTGGGCGAACGCGGCCTGCAGCTTGCCCAGGCGATCGCCAAGGATATCCGGGAAGCGCACCAGCAACGGCATGCGCGCGCCATTGGCGCGGGCGCTGTCGACGATTTCGGGCAGCGAAATCGCCTTGCCCTGCCCGCCCTGGGGACTGACCACCACATGTCCGGCCGCATCCACGTCGAAATACCCTTCCGCCCAATGCGGGATGGAATAGGTCTTGCGGGCTTGGTCGAGGGACCAGAGGTTGCTGGGGGTCATGGCTATTCGCTGTGGCTGGCGCGTGGCGACGCGTTCTTCATTACCGTGGCGGAGGCTCCGTCGCGGCGCGGACGCGCATTCTAACGCCGTCGTCGTGCCGCCCCGGTTACGGCCGCTGGTAGGCCGGCTCGTCGGCGCCGCTGCGGATCGCACGCGCCTGTTCGGCATCGCCTGAAGCGCTGAGCACGGTGCAGCTGCCCGGCAACTGCAGTTGCGAAGCGATGTGCGGCAGCGCGCCGCGTTCGCTGGCCACCGAGCCAGCCCAGTCCAGCAGCACCAGGTAATGCGGCAGCACCTCCAGGCCGGAGAGCGGCCGGCGCACCACCCAGGCCTTGCGGACCTTGTCGTGGCCACGCAGCGTCCGCGCCAATACGCGCAACTGGCCGGCGTCCAGCGCATGCGGTTGCAACGCTTCGGTGCCGTCGCCCTGCGTTCGCCCGGCACTGGCCGCGTAACGCGTGTGCAGATTTTCCAGGGTGGCGTGCAAGGGCGATTGCTGCGCTTGTCCGCGCGCATGGATATCGAGCGCACGCAGGGCAGGATCGACCAGTGCCGGGTCCAGTTCCATCGCCCGTTGCAGGTGCTGCAGCCCTTCTTCCTGCCGATCGCGCTTGAGCAGCAATGCACCGAGCCGGAAGTGACCGCTGGCATGGGAGGGAGCTTGCAACAGCGCCGCCTGGTACAGCGGCAAGGCATCGGCGCCGAGCTGATGGTCTTCGCTCAGGCAGGCCAGTTCCACGGCTTCGCCCGGCGTATGCGTGGGATGGGCCTGGAGTTCGGCCAGGCGCGCGCGTTCGCGTTGCGCCTGCTGATGGAGCATCTTCCAGTCTGACTCTTCGGCCTTGCGCCATTCCAGGCTGAAACGCTGCTGCAGGGACGCGTCGAGCTCGCCCAACAGGGCCGCAGCGGGGACCGCGTCGCCGCTGGATTGCCGCGGCTCGGCCTGCATGGCCGCCGTCCGCTGAAGCAAAGTGGGATGAGTGTCTTCCGGCGCGCGCTGCCTCACCAGCACGCCCGCAGGCAGCCGGGCATCCCGGCGCAGTTCCTGGGAGAGCCGTTCGGCCAGCTGCGTGTGCACGGCAATCGGCGGATAGGACTGCCCGCGCGCCAGTTGCCGGACTTCGGGCCAGAACTCGCCCTGCATCCAGTCCGACGCCAGTTCGATCCGCACCAGCGCACTGGCCGCCGCGTCGGCACCAGCGACCTGCACGGCAACCGCATCGGCGGCGTATTCCTGGCGCCGCGCCAGGACCTGGCTGTAAGCATCGAAGTACGGGGCATACCAACGGAAAAACACCCACAGCAGCTGTCCGCCCCAAACGCCGCCGCCGGCCATGCCTTCCAGCAGGCGATGCCAACTCAGGCGAAGCCGATAGATCCATCCGCCGAAATCTCCATGGCCGCCATGGAAATGGCCGAATTCATGGGCGATTACTGCCCCCAGTTCGCGCCGGTCCAGCGCCTGCAGCAGCGGCAGGCCCAGGATCAGATAGTGGCGCTGGCCCCACAGGCCCAGCCCGCGTGGAACGAACGCAGCCGCGGCATTGAGTTCGCGGTTGATGACGATACCGTGCAACGGCGCGGCACCCACCGCTTCGCGGATGCGCTCGACCTCGGCACGAAGTTCTGGCGCTTCGTCCGCTTGCAGCTCGTGGCCTTCGGGCAGCACGAAGCGGATCCACAGCGCGCGCAGCACGACCGTACTGGCCACGCCCAGGATGACGATGGGGAAAGCCATGTATGGGTCGACCGCCGGCCGCACCAGCAGCAGGTACAAGAGCATGAATGCCAACGCGCCGAGCGTGCATAGCAGCGTCGCGGCCAGCACCGCATAGCCCAGCCCCGCCAGCAGCGCCAGTTTCAGCAGATAGCGGCCCGGCGCCTGCTCGGCCTCGTGTTCCAGCCGCTCGACCAGTCGTCGCCGCGCTTGCGCTGATTGCATTCGATGATCCCCTGCCGTCTCCGGTGGATGCTAAGCCATCGCCGCCGGGCTGTAACGCGCCATCCGGTACAATTCGCGCCCCTTTCGGCAACCGGCCCCACGGCGATGACAAACGACAGCAACTGGTACATCGAGCACTTCCAGCCCACCGGCTCGGCGATTGGTTTTCGCACCACCGGCAAGCTGGACGAGGTGCAGTCGCCGTTCCAGAAGATCGAGATCTACGCCACCACCGACTGGGGCAACCTGATGCTGATCGACGGCGCGGTGATGCTGACCACGCGCGACAACTTCTTCTACCACGAGATGATTTCGCACCCGGCGCTGTACACCCACGCCGATCCGAAGCGCGTGGTGATCATCGGCGGCGGCGACTGCGGCACCCTGCGCGAAGTATTGAAGCACCAGGACGTGCAGAGCGCGACCCAGTGCGACATCGACGAGCAGGTCACGCGCATGTCGGAGAAGTATTTCCCCGAGCTATGCGACAGCAACAGCGATCCGCGCGCCGAGCTGCTGTTCGACGACGGCGTGGCCTACATGGCCAACTGCCCGGCCGGCAGCGTGGATGTGGTGATCGTGGATTCCACCGACCCCGTCGGCCCGGCCGAAGGCCTGTTCAACAAGGCCTTCTACGAATCCTGCTTCCGCGCGCTGAAGGATGACGGCATCCTGGTGCAGCAATCGGAATCGCCGCTGGCGCTACTGGACCTGATCAACGAAATGCGCGGCGAAATGCGCAAGGCCGGCTTCACCACCTTCAAGACCCTGCCGTTCCCGCAGCCGTGCTACCCGACCGGCTGGTGGAGCGTGACTTTGGCCCGGAAGTCGGGCGGCTTCGATTTCCGCGAAGGCGACGCGAGCAGCAAGGCGTTCGAGACGTTGTATTACAGCGCGCACCTGCATACCGGTGTGCTGGTGGCGCCGCCGTTCGTGGCGAAGGCGCTGGGCGAATAAACACCACGCAGGGCGGGTCTTGACCCGCCTTCTGACCCATCGCGAGATTCCCGAAGGCGGGTCAAGGCCCGCCTTACGAGACCTGCAGTAATTCGGTGAGAGCCTGTGCCAGCGCTTCCGGGGAGCGACGCAGGATCGTGGCGTTGACCTGCAGGCCGATCTCTTCGGCACCTGGGGGACCCGCCGGCAGGACTATTCCCTTGCCCACTGCGCGGGCCGCCAGGAGTTCCGGAGTGATACCGGGTAGCTCCAGGAAAAACTTGCTGGTGCCGTTCAAAACTTTTCGCGCCCTGAACCGGCCTCCCGATTGCAACAGACCAATCAAACGATCGGCCGCCTGCCATGCCTTGGCGTATTGCTGCTCGTAGTCATCCGCGTAATTCGCAACCAGCGCGACCTGCGGCCATGCATGCGGGAGCGACCCACCGAACATGCGACGTGTGTGGAACAGCCCTGCGATGAACTTGGCATCGCCCGCCAGAATCGCGCCTGACGCCCCGTTGAAGTGCTTCCACAGCGACACCTGGACGGTGTCGAAAAGGGCTGCGTATTGCTTGATGCTCTTGCCGGAATGGTACGGAAGGTTGAACAACCTCGCGCCGTCCAGGTGCAGGCGTATGCCTTGTTCGCGCGCATAGCCGCTGATGCGCTCCAGCTCATCGAAGCCGACCCTCTCATGGTCCTTGCGCCGCACCGGACTTTCAATGGAGATCGCGCCCACCTTCATTTCGACACGGCCGCGCGCCGAGCGCTCGACCCAACTTTTTATTTCATCGAGCCCGATCGCGCTTTTCCCTTCGGCCAGCGGAACCAGATTCAAACCGCTCAGCGTCTGTGCGCAGTCGCCACTGTCGTTGTAGAGGTGACTTTCCGCCTGGACCAGCACGCGACGGTCGGTTCCGGCCAGTTGCCTGACCGCCAGGTGATTGGCCAGGGTGCCTGTCGGCACGAACATGGCAGCCTCCTTGCCCAGTAGCCCGGCAAACTTCTCCTCCAGCTGTGCAATAAGTCCGCCGTTGGAATAGTTGTCCGCCTGCAGCTCGCCGTTTTCTGCCGTTTGCTGCAGGAGAGTGGAATATTCGCGGGGATCCAGGCCAAGGCCATCGGAGGTGAAGTTGATTCGCTTGAACGAAGGGTCAGACGCAGCGGCGCTTGCCGCGAACGGATTGGAGAGCACAGGCGTTGCTGCCGCCAATCCGCCAACTGCCAAGAACCTGCGACGATCCATACAAACATTCCCGGAGCGAATGAAAAGACACTATTGCAGCGGACTGGCAAGATCCGGCGTGCGGCAGACCCGTGCGATGACCCGAAACCAATTGCCTGGGTGGCTTACAACGCGTCCGAGTCCAGCTCGCCCGTGCGTATCCGCACCACCCGCCCCATGTCGTACACGAACACCTTGCCGTCGCCGATCTTGCCGGTGCCGGCGGCCTTGACGATGGCTTCCACCACCATGTCGACCTGGTCGTCGGTGGCCGCGATCTCCAGCTTCACCTTGGGCAGGAAATCGACCACGTATTCGGCGCCGCGGTAGAGCTCGGTGTGGCCCTTCTGCCGGCCGAAGCCCTTCACCTCGGTCACGGTGATGCCGGTGATGCCGGCTTCGGCCAGGGCTTCGCGCACGTCGTCCAGCTTGAACGGCTTGATGATGGCCATGATCATTTTCATGAAGATTTTCCTCCGGAAGGCTGGCTTCAGGATATCCCGCTTGGGCGCGTCGCGGTTGCGGCACGGGTGGGTGTCGGGTTCAATGGACACCTGCTTGGCGTCGGACTTACCTGACACCACGCCGCAGCAAAGGCCGATGGCGCTGACCCGGCGACAGGCTCAGGCTGCACGCACTGCCGGACTGCATACCAATTGAGAGCCCCACATGATCGACCTCAACCACATCGATGACCTTGCCCGCCGCCTCAGCGACCTGGTGCCGCCGGGCCTGCGCGAATCCAAGGAAGAATTGCAACAGACCTTCAAGAGCGCCCTGCAATCGGGGCTGTCCCGCCTGGACCTGGTGACCCGCGAGGAGTTCGACGTGCAGCGCGCGGTGCTGCTGCGCACGCGCGAGAAGCTCGATGCGCTGGAGCGCGCCGTGGCCGCCGCGCTGGAAGCCGAACGCGCTTCCTCGCAACCCCCGCAACACTAAGGCCTCGCCGCCATGAGCCTTGCGCTGGTGCACAGCCGTGCACGCGCCGGCGTGTCCGCGCCTCCGGTCCGGGTGGAAGTGCACCTTTCCGGCGGCCTGCCGATGATCCACATCGTCGGCCTGCCGGAAGCGGCGGTGCGCGAGTCCCGCGACCGCGTCCGCGCCGCGATCCTCTGCGCCCAGTTCGAGTTCCCGCAGCGACGCATCACCGTCAACCTGGCCCCGGCCGACCTGCCCAAGGACGGCGGCCGTTTCGACCTGCCGATCGCCCTCGGCATCCTCGCCGCCAGTGGCCAGATCGACCACAACGCGCTGGGCGAATACGAATTCCTCGGCGAGCTCGGCCTGACCGGCGAATTGCGCACGGTGGACGGCATCCTGCCCGCGGCGCTGGCCGCGGCACGCGCCGGACGCAAGCTGATCGTGCCGCTGGGCAGCGGCGCCGAAGCCGCCCTCGCCCGCGAAGTCGAGGCCTATACCGCGCGCACCCTGTTGGAAGTCTGCGCGGCCTTGAACCGGACCAGGCAGTTGCCGGTCGCGGTGGCCCCGGCGCCGCAACCCAGCCTGATCCCGGACATGGCCGACGTGCGCGGACAACTGCATGCGCGTCGCGCCTTGGAAGTCGCTGCCGCCGGCAATCACCACCTGCTTTTGATCGGCACACCAGGTTGCGGCAAGACCCTGCTCGCTTCGCGCCTGCCCGGCCTGTTGCCGGAAGCCAGCGAATCCGAAGCGCTGGAAACCGCCGCCATCGCCTCGGTCAGCGGCCGCGGGCTGGATCCTTCGCGCTGGCGGCAACGCCCTTACCGTTCACCACACCACACCGCCAGCGCGGTGGCCCTGGTCGGCGGCGGCGCGGATCCGCGTCCCGGCGAGATTTCTCTGAGCCACAACGGCGTCCTGTTCCTGGACGAGCTGCCGGAATGGGATCGCAAGGCGCTGGAAGTGCTGCGCGAACCACTGGAATCCGGCACCGTCACCGTCTCGCGCGCAGCGCGCAGTTCGGAATTTCCCGCGCGCTTCCAGCTGGTTGCGGCGATGAATCCCTGCCCCTGCGGCTGGGCCGGCGATCCGTCCGCGCGCTGCCGTTGCAGCCCTGAAAACATCCGCCGTTATCGGGCGCGGATTTCCGGACCGCTGATGGACCGCATCGACCTGCATATCGAAGTGCCGCGCCTGCCGCCGCAGGACCTGCGCCCGGATGCGCCCGAGGGCGAACCGACCGCCGCGATACGGCTACGCGTGGAAGCCGCGCGCGCGATCCAGCACGCGCGCGCCGGCAAGGCCAACGCGCAACTCGGCCAGTCCGAAACCATGGCCTTCTGCCGCCTGCAGGACCGCGACCAGGCGCTGCTGGAACGCGCGATCGAACGCCTGCAACTGTCGGCGCGCTCCATGCACCGGATCCTGCGCGTGGCCCGCACCATCGCCGACCTGACCGGCGCGGATGCCATTGCTACCGCACACCTGACCGAAGCACTCGGCTATCGGCGCGTGGATCGCGGCGATGCGCGCAACGCGGCGTAGTTTCAGCCCCCTCCCTTGCGCGTAGCGCAGGGGAGGGTTGGGGAGGGGTGCTCTTCGCATTTGACCTTATGCATTGGTCCTCCTCGTGAAACAGCAACGGCAACAGCACCCCTCCCCAACCCTCCCCTTCGCCTGCGGCGAAATGGAGGGAGCAAAATCCCGCTTGAGATTCGAGTCCGCGCTGGAGAAGTTCCCATGACCACCGCCCACGCCCAATGCCTCTGCGGCGACATAAGCCTGCTAGCCACGCTGCCCAGCAAGTGGGTGGCGCATTGCCATT
>JBOHXX010000095.1:0-10363 GCA_050737675.1 Pseudoxanthomonas sp. | reverse complement strand
CGCATCGCAGCCTCCGGCTCCGATCGCGGAAATCACCGGCGAATTCGACGACAAGGTCTAGCGCTTCACTTTTCCCGACGCGACCGCCCGGAACGCAGACGGCCACCCGAAGGTGGCCGTCTGGAAACCGGTTTTGGCCGGAACTTATTCTGCGGAAGAAGCGGCAGCGGCAGCGGCAGCAGCGATCTTGGCCTGCTTCGCCTGCTGACCGGCGGCCAGGTCTTCCTTGATGCGGGCAGCCTTGCCTTCCAGGTCGCGCAGGTAGTACAGCTTGCCTGCACGGACCTTGCCACGACGCTTCACTTCGACCGAGTCGATGATCGCGCTGTGGCTCTGGAACACGCGCTCGACGCCGAAACCATGCGAGATCTTGCGCACGGTGAAGGCGGAGTTGAGGCCGGCGTTCTTCTTCGCAATGACCACGCCTTCGTAGGCTTGGACGCGCTCACGCGTGCCTTCCTTGACCTTGACGTTGACGACGACGGTGTCACCGGGGCCGAAGGCCGGCAGTTCGCGCTTGATTTGGGCGGCTTCGAATTCAGCCAGGATGTTCATGTTGAGCTTGGTCATGGTGGCACCGTGTAAGTGTCGTGGGCGTGTCGTTCGACAACTGGAATCTGATGCAGTCACCGGATTGTGCTGCACGATATTATTGTGGGTTCTCGGCGTGGAACGGCCGAGAGCCGGGCATATTACCCGAATTTCCCTTGTGGTGCGAGGGGTTAGGGCAATTTCCGGCCTGTGGCTACGGTCTCTTGCCTGAAGGCTTCCAGCAGTGTGCGGTCGGCCTTGGACAAGCTGGCCTCGTTCAGTAATTCAGGGCGTCGCAGCCAGGTGCGGCCCAGGGCCTGCTGCCGGCGCCAGCGGGCGATGGCGGCATGGTCGCCAGACCTGAGGACCGCAGGCACATCGCCTAGCGCGGCGTGGCTGGCGGGATGGGTGTAGTGCGGGCAATCCAGCAGACCGTCGTTCTCGAAGCTGTCCTGGGTGGCGGACTCTGCGTCGTTCAATGCGCCCTCCTGCAGGCGGGCCACCGCGTCGATGACCACCGCCGCACCCAGTTCGCCGCCTGAAAGCACGTAGTCACCGATGGAGATTTCCTCGTCCACCTCGGCGTCCAGTAGGCGTTCATCGACGCCTTCGTAACGGCCGCAGAGCAGGATCATCCGGGGCAGCACGGCCAACTGGCGCACCTTCGATTGCGTCAGCGGTACGCCCTGCGGCGTGAGGTATATGACCGGCGCAGGCTGCGGGTCGGCCGCGCGGACATCGGCAAGACAGGCCTGCAACGGCTCGATCATCATCACCATGCCGGGACCGCCACCGAAGGGGCGGTCATCCACGCGCCGGTAGCCGCCTTCGGCGTAATCCCTGGGATTCCAGCCCTGCAGCGACAGCAATCCACGCTCCTGCGCCCGCCCGACCACGCCGAAACCCGCGCACTGGGCGATGAATTCCGGGAACAGGCTGACCACGTCGATGCGCATCAGAAATCCGGATCCCAATCGACCGTGATCAGTCCCGCTTCGAAATCCACCGACTTGACGAAATCCGGCTCGACGAACGGCACCATGCGCTCGCGGTCGCCGCGGATCGACAGCACGTCGTTGGAACCGGTGGAAAACAGATGCGAGACGGTGCCGAAATCGACCCCGTCCACGGTGACCACGCGGAATCCTTCCAGGTCGACCCAGTAGAACTCGCCCGCTTTCGGCGGCGGCAGCGCGGAGCGCGGCACGTAGATGTCGGTGCCGCGCATGGCTTCGACCACGTTGCGGTCGTCGATATCGGGGAAATTCGCGACCAGGTGCTTGCCGGATTCCTTGCCGCGCGCGCCGCTGAATTCCCGCTCATTGCCCGCTGCATCGACCAGGATCCACGGCTGGTACCGGAAGATCGCATCGCGCGGCTCCGTCCAGGACTCGATCTTGATTTGCCCGCGTATGCCGAAGGCGCCGACTATCCTGCCCAGCAGGATCCGACGTTCTTTATCGCTCATAGGAAAAGGGCGGCGCTCGACGCGCCGCCCTGCCGGATCAGGCCGAAGCCTGCGCCGCGACGACCTTGCCCGCTTCCTTGTACAGGTTGCGGACCTTGTCGGTCATCTGCGCGCCCTGGCCGACCCAATGGTCGACGCGCGCGGTGTTCAGCTCGATGCGCTTCTCGTTGCCGGAGGCAACGGGGTTGTAGTAACCCAGGCGTTCGATGTTGCGACCGTCGCGCGCGCTGCGCGAGTCGGTGACGATGATGTGGTAGAACGGACGCTTCTTGGCGCCGCCACGGGTAAGGCGAATCTTGACCATTGTGCTGCTTTCCTGTGTTGCCCAGTCGCCATTGCGGCGCGGTGAACCGGGGATTGTAAGCCATTGAATCTGGCAAGGAAACCCTTGGACAACTAGAGCGCTTCCCAAGGCGCCAGGGCCGACGCCGCCCTGAGCCGGGCCATCCAGTCATGGCCGATGCCGAACGAAGTCTCATCCACGCTTGCGATTGGCTGTATCCCGCTGGCATTGCAGGCGAAAGCGCCTTCGAAATCCCCCAGCTCGCCGGGACGGACCGGCCTGACGACCTGCTCTACTCCCTGCCGATCCAGCCCTGCCTGCAACAGCCGCTCGGCCGTCCCGCGCAAGGCCGGCGCCTCGGGCCAGACCACCCCGGCTCCGGTCCAGAAACCGACATTCCACACCGATCCTTCCGAGATCATGCTGGCGGGACCGACGAACAAGGCATCGTCGAACCCGGACTGCACCGCCAGCCGGCGATAGTGGAACAACGGAAAGGTGCCGATGTGCTTGATCTGCGGCAACGGACGCTCGAACGAAAACAGCTTCACCCGCAGCGGAAGCGTGCGCGGGGGCGACGGCGGCGACAACGAAACCAGCACGTCGGGCGCGACGCCAGCCGCGGGATTGCGATAGTCGAAGTCCCGCGAGAACACCGCCACGCGCAGGGTGCAATCGGGATCGTCGGCAACTGCAGTTCGCAACTGCTCGCGTACTGCCGGAAAATCCAGTTCACTGTCGAACAGTTCCCGCGTCGCGGCGACCAACCGCTGCTGGTGCAGGTCGATGCCCTGCACTGCATGGTCGCGGACCTGCATCGAACTGAAATGGCCGTAGTTGACCAGGGCCAGGGCGCGCAGGTCTTCTGCGCTGGCGGGCTGCCCGTTGAAGAGCGTAACGCTCACCGGAACGGCATGCCGCCACCACGCGCGCCCATCATTCCTTTCATGCCGCGCATCAGGCCCTTCATGCCGCCGCCGGCCAGCTTGCCCATCATCTTTTCCATCTGCTGGTACTGCTTGAGCAGGCGATTGACGTCGGCTGGCGTGGTGCCGGAACCACGGGCGATGCGGGCGCGGCGCGAACCATTGAGCAAGGCCGGGTTGCGGCGCTCCTTCTTGGTCATAGAGCCGATGATCGCGACCATGCGCGGCACTTCCTTGCCAGTGACTTGCTGCTTGACGCTATCCGACACCTGGCCCATGCCGGGCAGCTTGTCCATCAGGCCGCTGATGCCGCCCATGTTCTGCATCTGCTCGAGCTGGTCACGCATGTCGTTGAGGTCGAATTTCTTGCCCTTGGCCACCTTGGCCGCGAGCTTGGCGGCTTTTTCCTGGTCGACATTCTGTTCGACCTGCTCGACCAGCGACAGCACGTCGCCCATGTCGAGGATGCGGCTGGCGACGCGATCGGGATGGAAGATATCCAGGCCATCGGGCTTCTCGCTGACGCCGATGAACTTGATCGGCTTGCCGGTGACATAACGCACCGACAGCGCCGCGCCACCGCGCGCATCGCCATCGGTCTTGGTCAGGACCACGCCGGTCAATGGCAACGCCTGGGAAAATGCTTTCGCGGTCGTGGCCGCATCCTGGCCGGTCATCGAGTCGACCACGAACAGGGTTTCGACCGGATTCACCGCGGCATGCAGCGCCTTGATTTCGGCCATCATCGCTTCGTCGATCGCCAGGCGGCCGGCGGTATCGACGATCAGCACGTCGGCGAACGACTTGCGCGCATCGGCGATGGCGGCGTTGACGATGTCGACCGGCTTCTGCGAGGCCTCGGACGGGAAGAACAGCACGTCCACCTGCTGGGCCAGGGCCTTCAATTGTTCGATCGCGGCCGGACGGTAGACGTCGGCGCTGACCACCATCACCTTCTTCTTGCGCTTTTCCTTCAGGTGCTTGGCCAGCTTGGCCACGGTGGTGGTCTTGCCCGCGCCCTGCAGGCCGGCCATCAGGATCACCGCCGGCGCCGGCACATTGA
The DNA here is from genome assembly GCA_050737675.1 of Pseudoxanthomonas sp. GTDB lineage: Bacteria > Pseudomonadota > Gammaproteobacteria > Xanthomonadales > Xanthomonadaceae > Pseudoxanthomonas_A. Next base: position 6,092 of record JBOHXX010000095.1, on the reverse strand, counting down.
GGTTGAGCTCGCTCGCAGTCGAACCCATCACCGCGGTCAATTCGTCGCGGACGATCTTGATCAGCGCCTGACCCGGGGTGAGGCTCTTCAGCACTTCCTGGCCGACCGCGCGCACCTTGATCCGCTCGATCAGCGCCTGCACCACCGGCAAGGCCACGTCGGCTTCGAGCAGGGCGATGCGCACTTCGCGGGTGGCCTCGCGGATGTTCTCCTCGCTCAGGCGGCCACGGCCACGCAGGCGCTCGATGGTGCCGGAAAGACGCTGGGTGAGGGATTCAAACATGGGCAAGGACTGCAGGCGGAAAGCGGACGCGGATTATAGCCTTGGCCGCTCCCGCGCCCGTAGGAGCGCCCCATGGGCGCGAGCTCTTTAGGCTTGTTTCGTGATCGGATCGGAGAGCTCGCGCCCATAGGGCGCTCCTACAACGACGGGCTGTGCGACACTGAACCGATGACAATCGTTCTCATCGCCATTGCGCTGTATCTGATCGCCGCCGGACTGCTGGTGGACGCGGTCGCCAGCGATAAACTTGACTCCCGGCGCGGATGGTTCTGGCCGGCGCTGGGTGCCGTGCTGCTGCACGGCGCCTATCACCTGATCGTGGCTTGGCGCACGCCGGGCGGGCCGGACATGCATTTCTTCGCTGCCCTGTCGCTGGTCAGCCTGGGCATGGCGGCCATGACCACGGCGGTGGGCGCACAAGGACGGATGCGCGGGCTGGGCGTGCTCGCCTTCCCACTCGCGGCGCTTCTTCTGTTCGCCTATCACTCATATGGGCATGAACCCTCGCGCGGGCTGGACTGGCGCCTGCAACTGCACGCCTGGATGGCCTTGCTGGCCTACGCGACGCTGGCCATCGCCGCGCTGCTGGCGGTGATGCTGTGGGCGCAGGAACGCGCGCTGCGCCGACGCGAATTCCATGCCTGGCTGCGCGCGCTGCCGCCGCTGACCGAACTGGAAGACCTGCTGTTCCGCACGATCACCGTCGGCTTCATCCTGCTGACGGCCACGCTGCTGACCGGGATGCTGTTCGTCGAAAACCTGTTCGCCCAGCACCTGATCCACAAGACCGTACTCAGCGTCCTGTCGTGGCTGGCCTTCGGCGCGTTGCTGGTGGGCCGCTGGCGCTACGGCTGGCGCGGCGGCAAGGCTGTGCGCTGGACACTGGCAGCAATGGCGCTGCTGCTGCTGGCCTTTTTCGGCAGCAAATTCGTGCTGGAACTGGTGCTGGGCCGCGCCACTTGAGTTGATTTCGCGCCTCAAAGCGCCCGCGACGAAGCATTTCATTGCTGAAACAATATTTGCATTGACAACTATTGCAAGTATCAGCATTATGCCGCCCCATGAAGAAACGCCTCCCCCCCGTCCCCTGCAGCGGTTCGACCCTGGGCCTGCTCGTCCGGCAGATCCGCGATGGCATGTGGTCGCGCATGGAACGCGAACTCGCCACTACCGGGCATGACCTGACCTTCAGCCAGTACGTCGCCATCAAGAAGCTGGCCGATGGCATCGCCAGCGTCACCGATCTGGCCCGTGCCGCCGAACTCAATCCCGGCGCCATGACCCGCCTTCTGGACAGGCTGGAAACCCGTGGCCTGGTCAGCCGGGTGGCCGATCCTAACGATCGCCGTGCCCTCCACATCCACCTGACCGATGCCGGCAAGACGATCTGGGCCGACATCGACCAATGCGGCAAACGCGTGCGCGAAATCGCCCTGGCCGGCATGGACGACGCGGAACGCACACGCTTCACCGGCCTGCTCGAGCAAGTCCGCGACAACCTTTCCGCCCCGGAATCCTGATCATGTCCCTCAATCCTCTCCGGCCCGGCATGGGCCGCATGGCGCTTGCCGCCCTTGCCACCACCTTGTTGCTGGCGGCTTGCGCCAGCACCCGTGGCCTCGAGCCGCATGCGCATGTGTTGGACAGCGACAACCTGTCCGCCGGCCGCACCCTGGACGCGCACAAGCTGAGCGCCGCCGATTTCCCGCACCAGGACTGGTGGAAGGCGCTGGGCGACCCGCAACTGGACGCACTCATCGACGAAGCCCTGCAAGGCAATCCTTCGCTGGACGCCGCCGATGCGCGCCTGCGCAAGGCGCAGGCCCAGGCCGGCCTGGCCGAAGCCGCGCGCAAGCCCACGCTGAGCGCCAGCGGCCAGTATTCCGGCGTGCAGTTGCCAGCCACCCTGCTCCCACCACCAGAAGGCGGCTCCTACCTCGGCAGCACCGTGTTGATGCTGGATTTCAAATACGGACTGGATCTGTGGGGCGGCAAGCGCGCGCAATGGGAAGCGGCCGTCGGCCAGGCGAAAGCCGCCGAAGTCGATGCGCAAGCCGCGCGGCTGACGCTTTCCTCGAATATCGCGCGCGCCTACGTCGGTCTCGCCCAGGCCCATGCCGCGCTGGACGTCGCCAACCACGAACACGACCGCGCCAGCCACCTGCGCAACCTCGGCCTGCAGCGCGTGAAAGCCGGCCTGGACAACCAGTTGCAACTGCGCCAGGCCGAAAGCACCATCGCCAGCGCCGATCAGCAGTCACAAGCCGCGCAGCAGCAGATCGACATGGCCCGTACCGCCATCGCCGCGTTGATGGGCCAGGGACCGGATCGCGGCCTCGATATCGCCCGCCCTCAAGTGTTGCAGGCCGGCACCCCGGGAATTCCCGGCGTGCTGCCCAGCGAGTTGCTCGGTCATCGTCCCGATGTGGTCGCGGCGCGCTGGCGGGTGGAAGCGGCCAGCCGTGGCATCGACGCCAACAAGGCTTCGTTCAAGCCCAGCATCAACCTGAGCGCGATCGTGGGCCTGGCTTCGGCCGGCCTGTCCGATCTTTTCAGCAGCGATGCCCTGCTTGGCCTCGCCGGCCCCGCGATCAGCCTGCCGATCTTCGACGGCGGCCGCCTGCGCAGCCAGCTAGATGCCAGCGACGCCGACTACGACCTGGCCGTCGCCAGCTACAACCAGAGCCTGGTCAGCGCACTGCATGAAGTCACCGACGCCTTGCAGTCCGCACGCTCGCTGGACCAGCAGATCGATTCCAGCAAACGCGCGCGCGCCGCGGCGCAGTCCGCCTGGGACCTCGCGCAGGCACGTTATCGCGCTGGGCTGGGCACGCAACTCGACGTGCTTTCAGCGCAACGCCCGTTACTGCAACTCGACCAGCAGATCACCACGCTGCAAGCGCAGCGATTGAACGCCACCGTTGAACTGGACCGCGCCCTCGGCGGCGGCCTGGTGCTCGAACAACCCATAACCCCCATTGCCAATACCGCGGCCACGCCATGACTTCCAAGATCAATCCCGAAGCTTCCACTCCCGCCGCCGCACCCGTCGCGCCGACGAACAACAAGCGCAAGCGCGCACTGACCATCGTCGCGGTCATCGTGATCGTCGGCACCATCGCCTGGCTGGCATACTACTTCCTGTATGCGCGCTGGCACCAGGACACCGACGACGCCTACGTGCAGGGCAACGTGGTCAGCATCGTCCCGCAGACCAGCGGCACGGTGATCAGCATCGATGCCGACGACGGCATGAAGGTCGAAGCCGGCCAGGCGCTGGTCCATCTGGATGCCAACGATGCCCAGGTCGCCTACGACCAGTCCGTCGCCAACCTGGCCGGGACCGTGCGCCAGGTGCGCGGCCTGTACAGCAGCGTCGATGCCGGGCAAGCCGACCTGCGTGCGCGCGAAGTCGCGGTTTCGCAGGCTCGCGCCGACGTCAATCGTCGCAGCGGCCTGGTCGCCAGCGGTGCGGTTTCCAGCGAGGAACTGGCGCATGCGCGCGACATGCTGGCCGCCGCGGAAGCAGCGCTCAGCGGCTCGCGCGGCAACCTGTCGCGCAGCCGCGCGCTGGTCGACGCCACCACGCTTTCGAAGCAACCGCAGGTACAAGCCGCCGCTTCGCAATTGCGCCAGGCGTATCTCAACCTGCAGCGTTCGGCCATCGTCGCGCCCGTATCCGGCTACGTCGCCAAGCGCCAGGTGCAACTGGGCCAGCGCGTGCAGCCGGGCGTGACCCTGATGACCATCGTGCCGCTGGAACAGGTGTGGGTGGACGCCAACTTCAAGGAAACCCAACTGGGCAAGATGCGCATCGGCCAGCCGGTGGAAGTGCATTCCGACCTTTACGGCGGCGATGTCGAATACGACGGCAAGGTCGCCGCGCTCGGTCTCGGCACCGGCAGTGCGTTCTCGCTGCTGCCGGCGCAGAACGCCAGCGGCAACTGGATCAAGATCGTGCAGCGCGTGCCGGTGCGGATCGAGCTGGATCCGAAACAACTGGTCGAACATCCGTTGCGCCTGGGCCTGAGCATGAGCGTGGACGTGACCATACGCGACCAGAGCGGCGCTTCGCTTGCGCTCGCGCGCAAGGACGTGAAACCCGTGCTGGCCACCGTGGCCTACCAGAAGCAGTTGAACGATGCCGATGCACTGATCACGCAGATCATCGAGCAGAACCTGCCCGGTTCGGCCAACCGCTGATTCCGACATGGCCACCCTCTCAGATGAAGAAGAGCGCTTCGGCCTGCCGGTGACGCCGGAGCCCGCGGCCAGGCCGTTCGCGCCACCCAACCTGGCATTGGCCACGATTGGTCTTGCCCTCGCCTCGTTCATGCAGGTGCTGGACACGACGATTGCCAATGTGTCGTTGCCGACCATTTCCGGCAACCTCGGCGCCAGCTCCAATCAGGCGACCTGGGTCATCACCTCGTTCGCGGTCAGCAACGCCATCGCCTTGCCACTGACCGGTTTCATGGTTCGCAAATATGGCGAACGCAAGGTCTTCATGTGGGCGACGCTGGCCTTCGTGATCGCCTCGCTGCTGTGTGGCCTGGCCAACAGCATGGGCCTGCTGGTCGCCGCACGCGCGTTGCAGGGTTTCGTCTGCGGGCCGATGTATCCGGTCACCCAGGCGCTGCTGATCTCGATCTATCCACCACAGAAACGTGGGCAAGCCATCGCCCTGCTGGCGATGGTCACGGTGGTGGCGCCGATCGCCGGTCCCATCCTCGGCGGCTGGATCACCGACAACTACAGTTGGGAATGGATTTTCTTCATCAACATCCCCATCGGCATCTTCTCCAGCATCGTGGTCGGCCGGCAGTTGAAGGGCCGTCCGGAAAAACTCGAGCGCCCGAAGATGGATTACATGGGCCTGTCGATGCTGGTGCTTGGCGTGGGCGCGCTGCAGATCCTGCTGGACCTGGGCAACGACGAAGACTGGTTCAACTCCACCAAGATCGTGGCCCTGGCGTTGATCGCGGCAGTGGCACTGACTGTGTTTGTCATCTGGGAACTCACCGACAAGGATCCCATCGTCAACCTGCGCCTGTTCCGGCATCGCAACTTCGCAGCCGGCACGGTGGCCATGGTGATGGCGTACTCGGCGTTCTTCGCGGTCGGCCTGCTGGTGCCGCTGTGGCTGCAACGCAACCTGGGCTATACGGCGATCTGGGCGGGTTTCGCCAGCGCGCCGATCGGCATCCTGCCGGTGTTGCTGACCCCGTTCGTGGGCAAGTACGCGACCAAGATGGACTTGCGCTGGCTGGCGACCTTCGCCTTCATCGTCATGGCCGCGACCAGCTTCTTCAGGTCGGGCTTCAACCTGGAGGTGGACTTCGAACGCGTGGCCATGGTCCAGCTGGTGCAGGGCCTGGGCGTGGCCTTGTTCTTCATGCCGGTGCTCACCATCCTGCTGTCGGACCTGGAGCCGCACGAACTTGCAGCAGGCTCCGGCCTGGCCACGTTCGTGCGCACCCTCGGCGGCAGCTTCGCCGCGTCATTGACGACGTGGGCGTGGAGCCAGCGCACCACCGTGCACCATGCGCAACTCACCGAACATATCTCCGCTTACGATCCAGCCACCATGCAAACCGTGGAAGCGCTGGGCCGTGGAGACGTGCAACGCGGCGCGGTGGTCCTGAACCAGATGATCTCGCAGCAGGCGGTGCAGATCGGCTTCAACGAAATCTTCCACCTGCTCGGGATCCTGTTCCTGGTGGTGATCCTGTTCGTATGGTTCGCCAGGCCGCCGTTCGCGGCGAAACTGGGTGGTGGCGCGGCGGCGGGCGGGCATTGATCGCTTGAT
>JBOHXX010000094.1:0-10387 GCA_050737675.1 Pseudoxanthomonas sp. | reverse complement strand
GCATGGGCCTGCTCACGCCCACGCTGTCCTACGACGACCTCAAGCAAGCCGACCTGATCATCGAGGCGGTGTTCGAGGAATACAGCGTCAAGCAATCGGTGTTCACCCAGCTCGATGTCGTGGCCGAGGCGGGAGCGATCCTGGCCAGCAACACCTCGACCCTGGATGTGGATCGCATCGCCGCCTTCACCCAGCGCCCACAGGACGTGCTGGGCATGCACTTCTTCAGTCCGGCCAATGTCATGAAGCTGCTGGAAGTGGTGCGTGGCGCGGCCACCGGCAAGGACGTGCTGGCCACGGTGATGGCCCTGTCGAAGAAGATCGGCAAGACCGCGGTGGTGTCCGGCGTGTGCGACGGCTTCATCGGCAACCGCATGATCGAGCAATACAGCCGCCAGGCCGGTTTCCTGCTCGACGAAGGCGCGTTGCCGCAGCAGGTGGACCGGGCCATGGAGAAGTTCGGCTTCGCCATGGGGCCGTTCCGCATGGGCGACCTGGCCGGCAACGACATCGGCTGGGCGATCCGCAAACGGCGTTATGTGGAAAAGCCGCACATGACCTATTCGCGAACCGCGGACCTGGTCTGCGAACTGGACCGCTATGGGCAGAAAACCGGCGCGGGTTGGTACGACTACAAGCCCGGCGATCGCACGGCCTATCCCTCGCAGGAGGTCGATGCGCTGATCGAACAGCATTCGCGCGACATCGGCGTGGTCCGTCGCAAGATCAGCGATGGGGAGATCGTCGAGCGGCTCGTGTATGCGCTGGTCAACGAGGGCGCGCACCTCCTGCAGGAAGGTATCGCCGCCAAGGCCTCCGACATCGACGTGGTGTACCTGGCTGGTTACGGCTTCCCGGTCTGGCGTGGCGGACCGATGTTTTATGCCGACAGCGTCGGCCTGTACAACGTGCTGGCCGCCATGCGCAGTTACGCCAAGGGCTACGAAGGCAAGGCCTGGGAGCCAGCGCCGCTGCTGGTGAAACTGGCCGAAGCGGGCAAGTCGTTCAACGAATGATTGCGCCTTTCTTCGGCCGAGGCATCTGTAGGAGCGGGCCCTGCCGGCGAAGCCTTTGCCTGGGCGTGACAAAGCATCGCGGGCAGGGCCCGCTCCTACATTTTGTGGATCCATCATCCAATTGACCGGGAAAACAACGTGAAAGAAGCCGTCATCGTTTCCACCGCACGCACCGCACTGGCCAAGAGCTGGAAGGGCGCCTTGAACATGACCCATGGCGCCACACTCGGTGGCCACGTGGTACAGCACGCAGTCGCACGCGCCGGCATCGACCCGGCCGAAGTCGAGGACGTGCTGCTGGGTTGCGCCAACCCCGAGGGCGCCACCGGCGTCAACATCGCTCGCCAGAGCGCAATCCGTGCCGGTTTGCCGGTCACAGTGCCGGGAGCGACGGTCAACCGCTTCTGTTCTTCCGGCCTGCAGACGATCGCGATGGCCGCACAGCGCGTCATTGCCGGCGAAGGCGATATCCATGTGGCCGGTGGCGTGGAAAGTATTTCCTGCGTGCAGCCTTACATGAACCAGCACATGCTCAGCGAAGGTTGGTTGTTGCAGCACAAGCCGGAAATTTACTGGCCCATGCTGCAAACCGCGGAAACCGTCGCCAAGCGCTACGGCATTTCGCGCGAACGCCAGGACCGCTATGGTGCCGAGAGCCAGCAGCGCGCGGCCGCAGCCCAGGCCGCAGGCAAGTTCGACGACGAGATCGTGCCGATCACCGTCCTCGCCGGTGCCGCCGACCCGGCCACGCGTCAGCTGATGACTCGCGAAGTCACCCTCGCGGCCGACGAAGGCATTCGTGCCGATACCAATTACGAAGCCGTGTCCAGGATTCGCAGTGCCGTTGCCGGTGGCGTGATCTCCGCGGGCAACGCCAGCCAGTTCTCCGATGGTGCATCGGCTGCGGTGGTGATGGACGCGAAACTCGCCGAGCAGCGCAACCTCAAGCCACTCGGGATTTTTCGTGGCTTCGCTGTAGCCGGCTGCGAGCCGGATGAAATGGGCATCGGCCCGGTGTTCGCCATTCCCAAGCTGCTCAAGCGTGCGGGCTTGACGGTGGACGACATCGGCTTGTGGGAATTGAACGAGGCTTTCGCCGTGCAGGTGCTGTACTGCATGGACACGCTGGGCATTCCGCACGATCGCATCAACGTCAACGGCGGCGCCATCGCGGTCGGACATCCTTATGGCGTCAGCGGCGCGCGCCTGGTCGGGCATGCCTTGATCGAAGGAAAACGCCGCAGCGTGAAGTACGCCGTGGTGACCATGTGCGTGGGTGGCGGGCAGGGTGCTGCCGGCCTGTTCGAAATCGCCTGAGCCGACCATGGACTCCCTGCTTCTCTCTCGCCGAGACCTGGAATTCCTGCTGTACGAATGGCTGGACGTGCCCGCGTTGACCGCGGCCGAACGCTACGCCGACCACAGCCGCGAAACCTTCGATGCGGTGCTGGATACCAGCGAGCGCCTGGCCAACGAGCTGTTCGCCCCGCACAACCAGAAGGCCGACCATCACGAACCGGAGTTCGATGGCGAAAACGTCGCTTTGATCGATGAGGTCAAGCCCGCGTTGCGGGCCTTGGCCGATGCCGGCCTGATCGCCGCTTCGCAGGACTACGCGCTGGGCGGCATGCAGTTGCCCGTCGTGGTGGAACAAGCCGCATTGGCCTACCTGTATGCGGCCAACATCGGCACCACGGCCTACGCGATGCTGACCATGGGCAATGCCAATCTGCTGCTGGCGCATGGCAGCGCCGCGCAGGTCAAGGCTTTCGTGGAACCGGAATTGCAGGGTCGTTACTTCGGCACCATGTGCCTGTCCGAACCACAGGCCGGCTCCTCGCTCTCGGACATCAATACCCGCGCCGACTACGACGGCGAGTCCCCCTATGGGCCGCGCTACCGTGTCAGCGGCAACAAGATGTGGATCTCCGGCGGCGATCACGAGCTGTCGGAAAACATCGTGCACCTGGTGCTGGCCAAGATCCCCGGACCCGATGGAAAACCCATCCCCGGGGTCAAGGGCATCTCGTTGCTGCTGGTGCCGAAGTTCCTGGTCAACGAGGACGGCACGCAGGGCGAGCGCAACGACGTGCAACTTGCCGGCGTCAACCACAAGATGGGTTATCGCGGCACGGTCAATTGCCTGCTCAACTTCGGCGAAGGCACGCGTCATCGGCCGGAAGGGAAGGGTGGCGCCATCGGCTACCTGGTGGGCGAGGCGCATCAGGGCCTGGCCTGCATGTTCCACATGATGAACGAGGCTCGCATCGGCGTGGGCCTGGGCGCGGTGGCGCTGGGCTACACCGGCTACCTGCATGCGCTGGACTACGCACGCCAGCGTCCGCAGGGCCGCGCCATAGGTAGCGCCGGCAAGGATCCGTCCAGCCCGCAGATGCGCATCATCGGTCACGCCGACGTGAGACGCATGCTGCTGGCGCAGAAGTCGTATGTGGAAGGCGCGTTCGCGTTCAACCTGTATTGCGCGCGGCTGGTTGACGAAGCGCGAGTGACCCTGGATGCAGGCGAACGTGCACGACTCACGCTGCTGCTCGACATCCTGACCCCGATCGCCAAGAGCTGGCCTTCGCAGTGGTGCCTGGCGGCCAACGACCTGGCCATCCAGGTGCATGGCGGCTACGGCTACACGCGCGAGTACAAGGTCGAGCAGTTCTATCGCGACAACCGGCTCAATCCGATCCACGAAGGCACTCATGGCATTCAGGCGCTGGACCTGCTGGGACGCAAGGTGCTGATGGAAGACGGCGCCGCGTTCAAGTTGTTCGCAGGCCGGGTGGCGGAAACCGTGGGCAAGGCCAGCGCGCACGAACAGCTTGCCGGTTTCGCCGCGGACCTGGAAGGCCGGTTCCTGCGCCTTGCCGAAACCACGCGCATCCTGTGGTCGGCAGGCGACCCGCAGCTGGCCCTGGCCAATGCCAGCGTCTACCTGGAGGCCTTCGGCCACATCGCCATCGCCTGGGTCTGGCTTGAACAGGCGCTGGCAGCAGAGGGCAAGTCGGGTGATTTCTACGACGGCAAGCGCATGGCGGCGCGCTATTTTTTCCTCTGGGAGTTGCCGAAGGTCGATGCGCAACTCGATCTTCTCGCCAGCCTGGACCGCACCACGCTGGACATGCAGGACGCATTCTTCTGATCACCGATACCGTAAACAAGGCAACGCACATGACTGACAGGAATCTCTTCGATCTCACCGGCAAGACCGCACTGATCACCGGCGGCTCGCGCGGCCTTGGCCTGCAGATGGCCGAAGCACTGGGCGGCTATGGCGCGAAACTGGTCCTCTCCGCGCGCAAGGCCGACGAACTGCAGCAAGCCCAGGCGCATCTGCAGAAGCTGGGGATCGAGGTTAATTGGGTGGCTGCAGATGGGTCCAAGGATGCGGATATCACCACCCTGGCCGATGCCGCGTTGGAAAAACTCGGCCAGGTCGACATCCTGGTCAACAACGCCGGCGCCAGTTGGGGGGCACCGGCGGAGGACTATCCGGCCGAGGCCTGGGACAAGGTGTTCAACCTCAATATCCGCGGCCTGTTCCTGCTGACCCAGCAGATCGGCAAGCGCTCGATGATCCCGCACAAGTACGGCCGCATCATCAATATTGCTTCGATCGCCGGACTGCGCGGCAATCCGCCGGGCGCCATGCAGACCATCGCCTACAACACCAGCAAGGGCGCGCTGGTGAACTTCACCCGTACCCTGGCGGGCGAGTGGGGCAGGTACGGGATCACCGTCAACGCGTTGGCACCCGGGTTCTTTCCATCGAAGATGTCCAACGTGCTTATAAAGACCTTGGGCGAGGAAGCCCTGATCGGAAATTCGCCACTGCAGCGCTTGGGCGACGATGAAGACCTGAAGGGTGCCGCGTTGTTGTTCGCCTCCGATGCGGGCAAGCACATCACCGGACAGATACTCGCCGTCGATGGCGGCTACAGCGCGGTCTGACCGCAACATCGCCTGGGAGGGCACGATGGAAGCATTCAAGGGCAAGGTCGCGGTGATCACCGGCGCGGGTTCGGGCTTTGGCCGCGAATTCGCGCGCACGGGCGCCACGCTGGGCATGAAACTGGTATTGGCCGACATCCAGGCCGATGCGCTGGAACAGACACGCGTCGAGCTGGAAGGGCAGGGCGCCGAGGTCATCGCACGGGTGGTGGATGTCTCCGATGGCGGGCAGATCGAAGCGCTTGCCGCGGCGACGACGGAAACCTTCGGCGGCGTGCACCTGCTGTTCAACAACGCCGGCATCGGCGCGGCCGGACTGATCTGGGAAAACACCGTCCGCGATTGGGAGTGGGCGCTGGGCGTGAACCTGTGGGGTGTCATCCATGGCGTGCGTGCGTTCACCCCATTGATGTTGGCGGCGGCAAAGGCCGATCCCGGGTATCGCGGGCACATCGTCAACACGGCGTCGATGGCCGGCTTGTTGAACCAGCCCAACCTCGGCGCCTATAACGTGTCCAAGCATGCGGTGGTGTCGCTCAGCGAAACCCTCTACCACGATCTTTCGCTGGTCTCCGACCAGGTGCATTGTTCGGTGCTGTGTCCGTACTTCGTCCCGACCGGCATCCACGAATCCCATCGCAACCGGCCATCCGACCTGGCCAATACGACGCCGGCCACCCGCTCGCAACTGATTGCCCAGGCGATGGTCAGCAAGGCAGTCACTTCGGGGAAGTTGACCGCAGCCGACATCGCCGCACGCACCTTCGACGCCATCAGGAGCGGTTCCTTCTACATCGTGTCGCATCCGGATGAATTGGACGGAGTACGCCAGCAGGCCGAAGACGTGGTAGCGCTGCGCAATCCGACGGATCCGTTCGCGCACAAGCCCGAACTGCGTGCGCAGCTCCAGGCTGCGTTGCGGGCTTGAGAGGATCATGCCGATGCAGGTGATCGAGGACCTCGATGCGTTGTCCGCATGGATAGGCAAGGAAGTGGCCTGCAGCGACTGGATGGCGGTGGACCAGCGGCGCATCCAGCAGTTCGCCGACGCCACCGGCGACCAGCAGTGGATCCACACCGATCCGGCGCGGGCGCTGCGTGAATCGCCTTACAAATCCACCATCGCCCACGGCTACCTGACGCTCTCGCTGTTGCCGCACCTGCTGGAATCGTGCCTGCGCATCGATGGCGTGGGCATGGCCATCAACTACGGCCTGGACAAGGTTCGCCTGCCTGCACCGCTACTCGCCGGGCAGCGCGTGCGTGCGCGGCTGGTGCTCGACCGCCTTGAACCGGTCGCAGGCGGCATGCAGGCGCACTGGTCGACGACGGTCGAACTCGAACATGGCGACAAGCCGGCCTGCATCGCGCAGATGCTGGCCCGTTATTACCCCATTCCACCGACACACTGATTCAGAACCGGAGTCCACATGGATCTCGATTTCAACCAGGAAGAACAGGCGTTCCGTGCCGAGGTCAGGCAGTTCCTGGCCAGCGAACTGCCGGCCGATATCCGCGACCGCATGAGCCGCGACGATGCCAGCCAGATCAGCCAGGACATCACCCGCTGGCAGAAGATCCTGCACGCGAAGGGCTGGGGCGCGCCGGCCTGGCCGGTGGAATTCGGCGGTACCGGCTGGGACAAGACCCGGCAGTACATCTTCGAGAACGAATGCGCGCTGGCCGACGCACCGGCGCAACTCGCCTTCGGCATCAAGATGGTGGCGCCGGTGATCATGCGCTACGGCAGCCCCGAACAGCAGCAGCGCTTCCTGCCGCGCATCCTGGCGGCTGAGGACTGGTGGTGCCAGGGTTATTCGGAAACCGGATCGGGTTCCGACCTGGCTTCGTTGAAAATGAAGGCCGAACGCGATGGCGACGAATACGTGCTCAATGGCCAGAAGGTCTGGAACACGCTGGGACAGTTCGCCGACTGGATCTTTTGCCTGGTCCGCACCGACGGCACGGTCAAGCCGCAGAAGGGCATCTCCTTCCTGCTGATCGACATGAAGACGCCCGGCATCAGCGTGCGTCCGACCCGCTTGCTGGATGGCACTTTCGAAGTCAACGAAATCTGGTTCGACAACGTGCGCGTGCCCGTTTCCAATCGTGTGGGCGAAGAGAACCAGGGCTGGACCTATGCGAAATTCCTGCTCGGCCACGAGCGCACCAATATCGCCGGTATCGGCGCATCCAAACGCGAGTTGCAGCGCCTGAAGCAGGACGCGGCGGCGGTGATCAAGGACGGCCGCAGCCTGCTCGAGGATCCGTTGTTCGGCAGCAAGATTGCACAGGTCGAGATCGAACTGACCGCGCTGGAAGTCACCAACATGCGGGTGATCTTCGCCGAGGCCGCCAAGCAGGCGCCCGGTCCGGAAGCTTCGATGCTGAAGATCCGCGGTACCGAGATCGCCCAGCGCATCTCCGAACTGCAGGTCGAGTTGCTGGGTGCGGGCGCGCTGGCGTATCGGCACGACGACGATGGCTCACGCGCCACCGCGGCCTACCTCAACCTGCGCAAGCTCAGCATCTTCGGTGGATCCAACGAGATCCAGCGCAACATCATCGCCCACATGATCCTTGGGCTGTAGGAACAGGAGCCGAGCATGGATTTCTCATTCAACGACGAACAGCAGATGCTGCTGGACACCACGCGCCGCTTCATCGCCGAGCGCTACGATTTCGAACATCGCAACACGGTGCGCGCCTCAGCTGAAGGCTGGTCGCGCGAGGTGTGGGCGCAACTGGCCGAGCTCGGCTTGCTGGCGATCAACATTCCCGAAGACGAAGGCGGCATTGGCGCCGGCCCGGTGGGAACGATGCTGGTCGGCAATGCGATAGGCGAGGGCATGCTGCTGGAACCGTTCTGGTCCAGCGCGGTGGTGGCGACCAACGCCATCGTCACCCTGGGTTCGGCGGAACAGCGCGCGCAATGGTTGCCGGCATTGGCGGGCGGCGAATCGATCGCGGTGCTGGCACATGACGAGGCCTCCACGCGATTCGATTCGATGAACATCGAGACCCGCGCGGTGGCCAACGGCAATGGCTGGGAACTGAGCGGCCGTAAATCCACCGTCTATCACGCGCCCGCGGCGGGCCTGTTGCTGGTCTCGGCACGGGTAGGTGGTGAACTGGCCCTGTTCGCGGTGCCGGCTGATGCGCCAGGCGTCAGCCTGCAGGCATTCACCACGGTGGATGAGCAATCCGCTGCAGACATCGTCCTCGACAAGGTCGTGCTGTCGACCGATGCGCGCCTCGGTGGCGATGCGGGCGAGTCGCTGCAGGCCGTGCTCGATTACGGATTGGCCGCGTTGTGCGCCGAGGCATTCGGTGCGATGGACCGGATCCTGGCCGCCACCATTTCCTACAGCCGCGCGCGCGTGCAGTTCGGCGCGCCCATCGGCAGCTTCCAGGCACTGCAGCACCGCATGGCGGAAATGCTGATGCACCTGGAGCAGGCACGCTCGATGTCGTACCTGGCGACATGCCATTGCACCGATCCGTATCCTGCCACCCGTCGCGCAGCACTCTCGGCGGCAAAGGCCTTGATGGGGCAGGCGGCGCGTTACATCGGCCAGCAGGCCGTTCAACTGCATGGCGGCATGGGCATGACCGACGAGCTGGATGTCAGTCACTACTTCAAGCGTCTACTGGCTTTCGAGTTGCGCTGCGGCAGCACCGACCTGCACTTGGAGAGCTATCGCCGCCAGTTGCGGGCGGCGTGATCCCGATAGCCGACCCAGCAATCGTCAAGTCTTTGTCAAGGAGCGGCTGAAAAGTCGTAATCCGTCGCAGATGCCGTGTCGATTCCGGCCCCCCTGGTTCGACACATTGATATCCTGCCCACAAACAGGGTATCGAGCGCACATAGTCGTCCCACCAAGGAGCCCGCATCCATGTCACTGGTCTTCCATTACCACCCGCTTTCATCCTTCTGCCACAAGGCGCTCATCGCCCTGTACGAAAATGATGCCTTGTTCACGCCAAAGATCGTCGACCTGGGCGATCCCGCGCAACGCGCCGAGTTCGTCGCCTTGTGGCCGATAGGCAAGTTCCCGGTGCTGCAGGACATGGCCCGGGGCAAGGCGATCCCGGAATCGACCATCATCATCGAATACCTCGATCAGCATCATCCAGGCAAGGGAAAGCTGATCCCGGATGATCCCGAGCAGGCAAGTGAAGCCCGCTTTCTCGATCGTTTCCTGGACCTGTACGTGCACGAGCCCATGCAGAAGATCGTCGGCGACCGGTTGCGGCCCGAGGATGCCAAGGACCCGCATGGCGTGGACCACGCGCGGAAAACCATGCGCACCGCGTTGGGCATGCTGGAGAAGGACATGGCATCACGTACCTGGGCGACGGGCGAGAGCTTCGGCCTGGCTGACTGCGCCGCCGCACCGGCCCTGTTCTACGCCGACAAGGTGATGCCGATCGCCGCGGATTACCCGAACGTGAAGCGTTACCTCGATCGGCTCATGCAGCGTCCTTCCTACGCACGCGTGCTGCGGGAAGCCGAACCCTATTTCGCGATGTTCCCCGGTTGATGCGTACTGCCGCCGTATCGCACCCGACCGCTACAAAGGAAATAAAACCCATGAAACGTACCCTTATTTTTGTCGTGCTGGCTGCAACCAGTGGGATCGCAATGGCCGCGCCGGTCAGTTACGAGATCGATCCCAACCACACCTATCCCAGTTTTGAAGCCGACCACATGGGAATCTCGGTGTGGCGTGGCAAGTTCAACAAGACTGCCGGAACGCTGGTCGTGGACAAAGCGGCAGGAACCGGAAGCGTCGATGTCAGCATCGACATGGACAGCGTCGACTTCGGCCTGGATACGATGAACGAGCATGCCAGGACCGCCGAGTTCTTCGATGTGGCCAAGTATCCCCAGGCCACCTACAAGGGCCGGCTGGAAAGTTTTGTCGACGGAGCACCGACCCGGGTGGTCGGAGAGCTGACCTTGCATGGCATCACCAGGCCGGTCGAATTGAAGATCGATCTTTTCAAATGCATCCCGCATCCGATGTACAAGCGCGAGCTTTGCGGTGCCAATGCCTCCGCCGTGTTCAAGCGCGACGAGTTCGGGCTGGTGGCCGGCAAGGACTATGGCTTCAACATGGACGTCAGTTTGCGCATCCAGATGGAAGCCATCCAGGGTGGCCTGAATCCTTAGGGAAAGACTGGATATCGGTTTCGACAATGGCATCCTGTGGGAGGGGCTTCAGCCCCGACGTCCCCGGCTTCACTGCAGACAACAGCGTCGCGACTGAAGTCGCTCCCACAAGAGCACAGGCGCTTCGAAATTAGTCGTCGTAGCCCAGCCGCTGCAGCATCGGACGCAGGATCGGCAGTACCGGTTCGAACCTATCCCGATAGGCATGCCAGCGATTGACCGCCTTGGCGTGAAT
>JBOHXX010000093.1:0-10575 GCA_050737675.1 Pseudoxanthomonas sp. | reverse complement strand
GAGCAACCGGTCGCGGCCGATGCGCGCATGGAGGAAGCGCGCGAATCCGCACGCGCGTTGATGGCCGTGCAGGGCTTCGATGCGGCCACCGCCGATGCATTGTTCGGGATCATGCCGGAGGAAGGTTTCCTGCGTTTCCGACCCGAACAGATCGCCTGGCAGGCCAGTGCGTTGCGCAACGTGCAAGCCGGGGAAACCCGCGTCCGCGTGCGTCGCATCGCCGATGACGGCGATGCACTGGAAGTGTTCGTGCATTCGCCGGACCGCAGCGGCCTGTTCGCCGCGATCCTTGCCACCCTGGACCGCATGGGCTTCGGCATCCACCAGGCGCGTGTGCTGGATGGCCCCGGCGGCACCATTTTCGATACCTTCGAAGTGCTGCCCGCCGACAGCTATGCAAGTTCCGATCCGGTGGAAGTCGAAGCCATACTCGGCAATGCACTGGAAGGCCCCTTGGAGAATGTGCGTACTTCCCGTCGGGCCATGCCGCGACAACTGAAGCATTTCCGTTTCGCACCCAGGATCGAATTCGGCGGCACACCGGACGGACGTCGCACCCTGCTGAGCCTGGTGGCTCCCGACCGTCCGGGCCTGCTGTCCGATGTCGCCCAGGTGCTGCGCGCGCAGGGACTGAACGTGCACGATGCGCGCATCGCCACTTTCGGTGAGCGCGCCGAAGATCTTTTCCAGATCACCGATGCGGATGGCCAGCCACTCGCAGAACAAACCCAGCAGGCATTGCGCGAGGCATTGCGCGCCAGCTTCGAAAACACCCCTTGAATGGAAACAACAGTTAGATGACCAGCCAGATCGCTGATACCGAAGCCCTCAAGATCCAGATCGAAAACGCATTCGAGCGTCGGGCCGATCTGGCCGCGGCCGAGATCGAGACCGCGGTGAAGCCCGCAGTGGAGCAGGTGATCAGCGGTCTGGAGGCGGGCAGTTTCCGTGTCGCCGAACCCGCCGGCGATGGCCAGTGGAAGGTCAACGAATGGTTGAAGAAGGCGGTGCTGCTTTATTTCCGGGTCAATGACATGGCGCTGATCGATGCCTATCCGGCACCGTTCTGGGACAAGGTGGAATCGCGTTTCGCCGGTTTCGATGAAGCGAGTTTCCGCGCCGCCGGCGTGCGCGTGGTTCCGGGTGCGGTTGCGCGTCGTGGCACTTACTTCGGCAAGGACGTGGTGCTGATGCCCAGCTTCGTCAACATCGGCGCGCACGTGGGCGAGGGCACGATGGTCGACACCTGGGCCACGGTCGGTTCCTGCGCGCAGATCGGCAAACATTGCCATCTGTCCGGTGGCGTCGGCATCGGCGGCGTGCTGGAACCCCTGCAGGCCTCACCCACCATCATCGAGGATCACTGTTTCGTCGGCGCGCGCTCGGAAGTGGTGGAAGGCGTGGTCGTCGGCCACCACAGCGTGATCGGCATGGGCGTATTCCTGGGCCAGTCCACGCGCATCTACAACCGCGCGACCAAGGAAGTCTCCTACGGTTACGTGCCGCCTGGCAGCGTGGTGGTGTCGGGCTCGTTGCCTGCAGCCGATGGATCGCATTCGCTGTATTGCGCGGTGATCGTCAAGCAGGTGGATGAGAAGACGCGGTCGAAGACGTCGATCAATGAGTTGCTGCGCGGGTTGGCGGATTGAGTTTGTTCGTCGTCCCCGCGAAGGCGGGGGCCTAGCGACTTTAGCTTTTCACCTTGAAGTGGTCACCAGAGGCAGAAGTCACTGGATGACCAGCCATTCGGCTGTTGATAAACATCTCCCGCCTTCGCGGGGACGACGAATCATCCATGTATTGCGGGAAACGAATGACCACTCTTCTCTACGGACTGAAAAACTGCGACACCTGCAAGAAAGCCAGCAAGTGGCTTGATCGCTTCGGGATCGCCTATTCCTTCGTCGATTATCGCGACAACCATCAGCCTGCCGAAACACTGGCGGGATGGGCGAAGCAGGCCGGCGGCTGGGATGCGCTGATCAACAAGTCCTCCACCACCTGGCGGCAGTTGCCGGAGAACCGCAAGTCGCCGGGTTCCGATGCGGAGTGGAAGCTGTTGCTGAAGGAATATCCGCAACTGATCCGCCGCCCGGTCGTGGTGACCGATGATGGGGTGATGGCCCAGGGCTTCAGCGACAACGGATTCAAGGCGCGTTTCGGGATCGCGAAATGAGCGACGCCTTCATGAGCGATGCTCTCATGAGCGATGTCCTCGACCTCGCCAGCGAGCTGATCCGCCGTCGTTCGGTCACGCCGGACGATGCGGGTTGCCAGCCGCTGATCGCCGAACGCCTGCAGCGCGCGGGCTTCGACTGCGAGTGCCTGCGTTTTGGCGAAGTGGACAACCTGTGGGCCACGCATGGCAGCGGTTCGCCCGTGCTGGTATTGCTGGGCCACACGGACGTGGTGCCTTCCGGCCCGGCCGATGCCTGGGCCAGCGATCCCTTCGAGCCGATGGTCCGCGATGGTGTCCTCTTCGGGCGCGGCGCGGCGGACATGAAAGGCAGCGTCGCGGCGTTCGTGATCGCGCTGGAGCAGTTTGTCGCCGCGCATCCCGACCATGCGGGCACGATCGCTCTACTGCTCACTTCCGACGAGGAAGGCGATGCTGTCGATGGCGTGCGCCGCGTCGCAGATACGTTCCGTGAGCGAGGACAAGCCATCGACTGGTGCATCACCGGTGAACCTTCTTCCACGCACAAGCTCGGCGACCTGCTGCGGGTCGGTCGTCGCGGTACCTTGTCGGCGACTTTGACGGTGAAGGGCGTGCAGGGGCATGTCGCCTATCCGGACAAGGCCCGCAATCCGATCCACCAGGCCTTGCCGGCGCTGGCCGAACTGGTGGCGCGACGTTGGGACGAGGGCTACGAAACCTTCCCGCCGACCAGCCTGCAGGTTTCGAATTTCAATGCCGGCACCGGCGCCAACAACGTGATTCCCGGTGAGGCGAAAGTCCTGTTCAACCTGCGCTACAACCCGCACTGGAATGCAGCGCAGATGGAAACAGAGATCGGCGCCGTGCTCGACCGGCATGGGCTGGAATACGACATGCATTGGCATCGCGGCGGCGAGCCGTTCTACACGCCCGAAGGTCCCCTGCGCGCCGTTGCGCGGGAGGTGTTGGGCGAATTCGCCGGCATGGCGCCCGAGGAAAGCACCGCGGGCGGCACTTCCGATGCGCGTTTCATCGCGCCGCTGGGCGCGCAATGCATCGAGGTGGGTCCGGTGAACGCGAGCATCCACAAGGTGGACGAGAACGTGTCCATAGCCGATCTGCAGGCATTGCCGGCGTTGTATCGGAGCCTGATCGAACGATTGTTGCTTCCGTAACCAATTCCATAAGGGCAAGGTGCTTGCCAGCACAGCCTCATACCGGTTAATTTCAATCCATGCCTTGCCCAGCCGCCCTCGCCAACGCCAATTCGAACCGCCGCAACAATGCGCGGACGAATAATCGTGCGCGACCGATGCGGGTCTGCGACTAGGCAAATCAGGACAAGCCGAATCTCCAGAAAACCCGCATCGCGAGATGCGGGTTTTTTTGTTTTCCAGTCTCGATCATCAATCCTAAACCTCGACCCACGGAGTTACACATGTGTTCCATTTTCGGCATTTTCGGCCTGCAATCGGGCGACGACCTGCAGGGCCTGCGTCGCCAGGCGCTGGAGCTTTCGCAACGGCAACGCCACCGCGGCCCCGACTGGAGTGGCGTGTACATCGACGACGGCGCGATCCTGGTGCATGAGCGGCTGGCCATCGTCGATCCGGCCGGCGGTTCGCAGCCGCTGCGTTCGGCCGATGGCGAGCTGGCGCTGGCCGTCAACGGCGAGATCTACAACCACCGCGAGCTGAAGAAGGAGCTCACGCAAGCGTACGAATTCCTGACCGGCTCCGATTGCGAGGTGATCAACGCGCTGTACCGCGAAGACTCGCCGGCCTCGTTCCTCAACCGGCTCAACGGCATCTTCGCCTTCGCGCTGTGGGACAAGGCTGCGGGCCGCGTCTTGATCGCACGCGACCCGATGGGCGTGTGTCCGTTGTACTGGGGCCACGATCGTGAAGGCCGTCTGTGCGTGGCTTCGGAAATGAAATCGCTGGTGGACACCTGCGCTGACGTGGCCCAGTTTCCGCCAGGACACTATTACGACAGCGCCAGCGGCGAGCTGGTGAAGTATTACCAGCAGCCGTGGCGCGACTACGCGGACGTGGCAGGCGTGGAAGTCGACACGCAGGAGCTGCGCGAGGCGTTCGAGCGCGCGGTGCACCGGCAGTTGATGACCGACGTGCCTTATGGCGTGTTGCTGTCGGGCGGGTTGGATTCCTCGCTGGTGACGGCGGTGGCGGCGCGTTACGCCCGCCATCGCATCGAGGAGGACGACAAAGCTGAAGCCTGGTGGCCGCGCCTGCATTCCTTCGCCATCGGCTTGAAGGGCTCGCCGGACCTGGCCGCCGCCGAGATCGCGGCCGAGGCGTTGGGCACCGTGCACCACGGCTTCGAATACACCTTCGAGGAAGGCCTGGACGCGCTGCCGGAAGTGATACGCCATATCGAGACCTACGACGTCACCACTATCCGCGCATCCACTCCGATGTACCTGCTGGCGCGCCGGATCAAGGCGATGGGAGTGAAGATGGTGCTCTCGGGCGAAGGCTCCGACGAAATATTCGGCGGCTATCTGTACTTCCACAAGGCACCAAACGCGCGCGAATTCCACGAGGAACTGGTGCGCAAGCTGGACGCGCTCTACAACTACGATTGCCTGCGCGCCAACAAGTCGATGATGGCCTGGGGCGTGGAGCCGCGCGTGCCGTTCCTGGATCGCGAGTTCATGGACGTGGCGATGAGGATGGATGCCAAGTACAAGATGATCGACAAGACCAGCAGCGGCCCGGCGCGGATGGAGAAGGGCATCCTGCGCGCGGCGTTCGAAGGCTATCTCCCCGAATCGATCCTGTGGCGGCAGAAGGAGCAGTTCAGCGATGGTGTCGGCTATGGCTGGATCGATGGCCTGAAGGACCATGCCGAGGCCCGGGTCAGCGACCGCGAACTGGCCGCTGCAGACAAGCGCTTCCCGGTCAATCCGCCGCTGACCAAGGAGGCGTACCACTACCGTAGTGTGTTCGAGGAATTCTTTCCCGGTCCGGCAGCAGCGGAAACGGTTCCGGGTGGCAAGTCGATCGCGTGTTCGTCGCCTGCGGCGATTGCGTGGGATGCGAGTTTCGCCAGCGCCGCGGATCCATCGGGCAGGGCGATTGCCGGGGTGCATAACGCGGCGTTGTGAGCACTGGTCCTTCTCCCCGCTTGCGGGGAGAAGGTGCCGAAGGCGGATAAGGGGCGAGCGAAGTTGCATTTCCAAATACGCGGATAACTTCCCACGTCCAACGCGCACCCCTCACCCGGCCTGTCGGCCACCCTCTCCCCGCGATGCGGGGCGAGGGACGCGAAAGATTACTGCGGCTTCAACGTCAACGTGTACTCCGCCTTCCCCGGCAGGAACGGCGTCGGCCGCCCATGCACCCAATCCTCATGGCCTGCCCCCCAGAACGGCGACAGCGGATTGCCGCTCTGGCCACCGGGCATGTGGATGATGCCGTCGGCTTCGTGGCCGGGCGAAACCACCATGCGCTCGCTGGCGCCAAACGAAGGCGCTTGTACGCGTGGCATATCGCCACCGCCGGGTAATGGGTCGGCCGGCATGCACAGGGAAGACTTGAGCATGGCAGGCAGGGCGCCGGCGAGCGGATGGCAGATTTTCGCCACGTTGCGTTCGCCCCAGGTGCGTTGTTCAAGCGGGCCGTGTCCGGAAAGATCGTCGCGGACCTGCGCGGCGGCGTCTTCCAACAATGCCTCCCAACTGGCGAAGCGACGTGGCAACAGGTTGGCGGGCCGCTTGTTGAGCAGCGGCCAGACCACGCCTTCCAGCTGCGGCAGGTCCGGCATGATGAAATTCTTACCCAGTGCGGCTTGCGCTGGTGCGGTCAGGCCATCGGCGACGCGCATGTTTACCGCAAGTCGCCAGGCGCGGACGATGCGGTAGCTGACCGAATCGATCGTGGCGCGGCCCTTCCAGTCGCTGGAGGCTTTCGCCAGTGCAGTCAGTGCGGGTGTATCGGTTTTCTTTCCTTCGCTCTGCAGCAGTTTCCACCAATGCTGCAGATACAGCGCGCGATCGTCCAGCTGGATGGCGAGCAGGTCACGTTCGGTGAGCTGGTTTTTTGCGAACAGATCGTCGCGTATCTGTTTGGCGCGCGCGCCGAGGGCGTAGCCGCCATCGCCGGCTAGTTTCAGGTTTTCGCCATCCAGGGTGCGATTGTTGGCGGTCCACAGGCGGTGCGAAGGCGGATCCACCAGTCTTGGCGAAGCCGTTGCATCCGTCATCCATGGCGTGCAGGCATCGATTGCCGAGGGCTCGATCGAGTTGCAGCCCGGGTCGCGCTGCGGGAACCCACCGATGATGCGCCAGGCGATCTTGCCCGATGAATCGGCGACCATGAAATTCTGTGCGGGAATGCCGGACTTGTCGGCGACGGCGAACGCGCCCGGGATATCCTTGGCGATTGCAAGATCAGCGAAGGAAACGCGCAAGGATCCAGGCAGCTGCGGAGTCCAGCGCAAGGCGAGTGCCTGTCCTTCGACTTCATGCAGGACCGGTCCCCATGAAGTTTCGCGGACGACCAGGTCGAAGGGCTTGTCGCCGGCGACCTTGATGGCCTCATGGAATTCCTTCCACCCAGCGCAACCGGCGATGGCGCCACGGCATCCAGGAATCTCGGCCCAATCAGCCCAGTCGCCATAACTATTGGTGAACCCCCAGGCGATATGAGTATTGCTGCCTACGATTACCGCCGGCATGCCGGGGAGGGTGAATCCGGAAATATCCACCTTCCCGCTCGGCGCACGCGCGTCGGGATAGCGCAATCGCGCGCGGAACCAGATGTTCGGCGCGCGTAACCCCAGATGCATATCGTCGGCGACGATGGCGCGGCCATCCGCGGTCAACGCACCGGAGACCGCCCAGTTGTTGCTGCCGGGGAAGCCTTTTTCCGAAAGGGGTGCCAGGTCCTTCTTCGCCGGCATCGGCAGCTTCGCCAGGTCGACTTGATCAGCGCCGGGCAGCGCCGCGTTGCCACGGGCTTCACCAAACAACGGCGCGTCCCACTCGGTGCCGTCGCGGGTCAGCAGGGCGAACAAGGCGGGCGGCACGTGCGGCTTGATTTTCCACAATGCCAGCTCGCGCGTGTTCTGCGAATCCTGCAGGTCGAAATACATCGCATACCCGGTCAACGCCGAGTCCGCCAGTTCCCAGTGTCGCGGTTGCTGGCGCAGCAGCAGGTAGGGCCAAGGCCGTACCTTGAGGTTGTCCAGTCCCGCATTCACCCCGTCGGTGTAGGCCTGCAGTTGCGCGCGCTTGTCGCCTGCGAAGGCGTCCAGGTTGGCCATCACCCGCGCACGCATGCGGTGCACGCGATGTTCCTTGTCCAGGTCCAGCGCGATCGGGCCGAACAATTCCGACAGCTCGCCGGCCGAGCTGCGGCGCATCAGGTCCATCTCGAAATAACGTTCCTGCGCGTGCACGTAACCCAGCGCTCGGGCCATGTCGGTTTCGTTGGCCGCATCGATGGTGACCACGCCCAGCGCATCGCGCTGGATCGTGACCGGGGCCGAGAGCCCGGCCAGAGCCAGTTCGCCATCGAGTGCTGGCAGGCTGCCGCGCATCAGCCACCAGCCGGTGCCCACGGCCACGACGACCAGGACGAGCAACAGCAGCGCCAGGCGCTTGATCCACTTGAGCATGTGTGTCCCGTCCAGGCTTGGGGTTGGAGTGGTCTTGTCGCGATTATTCCACGGCGCGGTTGCCAGTGCCGACCCGGTGGGCCGGACCATGGATGCGATTGATTCCGATTGAATCGTGCGCTTGCGGGATCCGGCAGACTGCGCTCACTCCCAAGGCGAGCGCGCGCATGAAAGGCCATCCCGAAGTCGTCGACTACCTCAAGCAACTACTGCGCGGCGAGCTCTCCGCGCGCGACCAGTATTTCATCCACTCGCGTCGCTACGAGGACCAGGGCCTGCACGTGCTCTACGAACGCATCCACCACGAGATGCAGGAAGAAACCGACCACGCCGACGCGCTGTTGCGCCGCATCCTGTTCCTGGAAGGCGACCCGGACATGTCGCCGACACCGTTCGTGCCCGGGATGGCCGTCGAAGAGATGCTGCGCAAGGACCTGGACCTGGAATACGAGGTGCGGGACAGGCTGGCCAAGGGCATCGCCTTGTGCGAACGGCATGGCGACTTCGTCAGCCGGGCGATCCTGCTGGTCCAGCTCAAGGACACCGAGGAAGACCACGCGCACTGGCTGGAACAGCAGCTCGGCCTGATCCAGCGCCTGGGTATCGAGAACTACCTGTTGACCAAGCTGGGCGAGGGCAAGCCGGTTACCTGAGCCGGGTGCACGACCTCAGGTTTTCTGCAGGCGATAGACCGCTGTGCTCAGCGCGCTCACGCCTTCGGCGCGGAACCGGGGTTCCTGCTCGAGGATGTCGCGCCGTTCGATCGGGCTCGCATGCCAATGCACGTCGAACAAGCTCGCGACCTCGTCCGGCTCCACCGAGAACGGCGGCCCTGCCTTCTCATGCTGCGGATATTCGAGCGTGATAAGCAGGCCTTCGCATCCGCCAGGCAACCCCGCATACACCGTGTCCAGGTAACGCTGGCGCATTGCAGGTGGCAGGGCGATCAGCGCGGCGCGGTCATACACGCCCGCCACGTCGCCCAGCAATGCGGCATCCAGTCCGAAGGCATCGCCGAGGATGATCTCGACAGGGCCTGCAACGAAATGCTCCCCATAGCGGCTGTGGTGGCGTCGCGGTTGCAGGCCGGCTTCGCTGAAGAACTGCTGCACGGCCAAGGGCGACAGTTCGACACCGAGTACGCGGTGTCCCTGCGCCGCGAGCCAGTGCATGTCCAGGCTCTTGCCCGCCAGCGGCACCAATACGCGGCTGGCGGCAGGCAGTCGCAGGGCAGGCCAGTGGGTTTCGAGCAGCGGCATGACATCGTCGCGGTGAAACCCGATCTGGCCCTCCTGCCAGCGCCGCAACCAGAAGTCAGCTTCCATTACTCGACCGCCAGTCCATCGACCTTCTGCCAACCCCGCGGCAACAAACCACCACGCGAGGCACGTGCACCGACGTATTCGTCCAGATCCTTGAACGACAGCGACATCGTCCGCTGCCCGCTCTTCACCAGCAGCGTGCTGCCGGGCGACACGGCTGCAATCGCGACCACGCGCTCGGTGCCCAGCTTGGCCTTCGGGATTTCGATGATCTTGTTGCCCTTGCCCTTGTCGAGCTCCGGCAGGTCGGCCAGCGCGAACGCGAGCAGGTGGCCGGCGCTGGTCACGGCGACGATGCGGTCGGCCTGCGGATTGGCGGTAGGCGCCGGTTGCAGCACCTTCGCGCCGGTGGACAGGTTCAACATCACCTTGCCGGCCTTCTGGCGCCCGGTCAGGTTCTCGAAGCGGGTGACGAAACCATAGCCGTGCGAGGAAGCCAGCACGAAGCGCGTGTCGTTGTCGCCGCTGGCCAGGGCCACGAACGACGCACCCGATGCGGGCGAGAAACGCCCGGTCAGCGGCTCGCCATTGCCACGCGCCGAGGGCAGGGTGTGGGTCGCGGTGGAATAGCTGCGGCCTTCCGAATCCAGGAACGCCACCTGTTGCGTGCTGCGCCCGCGCACCGCCGCCAGCAGGCTGTCGCCGTCGCGATACGACATCGATGCGGCGTCCACATCATGGCCCTTGGCCGCGCGGATCCAGCCTTTCTCCGACAGCACCACGGTCATCGGTTCGCTGGCGACCAGTTCGGTTTCGTCCAGCGCCTGCGCGGCCTCGCGGGCGACCAGCGGAGAACGGCGCGCATCGCCGAACTTCTTCGCGTCGGCCAGCAGTTCGTCCTTGATCAGTTTCTTCAGCTTGGCCTTGGAGGCCAGGGTGGACATCAGCTGGTCGCGTTCGGCATCCAGTTCGTCCTGTTCGCCGCGGATCTTCATTTCCTCCAGCCGCGCCAGTTGCTTCAGGCGCGTGTCGAGGATGTAGTCGGCCTGGTCCTCGCTCAGCTCGAAACGCGCGATCAATGCCGCGCGCGGTTCGTCTTCGGTACGGATGATGTGGATCACCTCGTCCAGGTTGAGGAACGCGACCAGCAGGCCTTCCAAAAGGTGCAGGCGGCGTTCGACCTTCTCCAGGCGATGGTTGAGGCGCTTGGTCACCGTCTCGGCGCGGAACGCCAGCCATTCGCCCAGGATCGTCTTCAGGTTCTTGACCTGCGGGCGTCCGTCCAGGCCGATGATGTTGAGGTTGACCCGGTAACTCTTCTCAAGATCGGTGGTCGCGAACAAATGTCCCATCAACTGTTCGGCATCGACGCGGTTGGAACGGGTGATCAGGACCACGCGCACCGGATTGAGATGGTCGGATTCATCGCGGATGTCCTCCAGCCACGGCAGTTTCTTGGCCCGCATCTGCGCGGCGATCTGCTCGATCACCTTGGACGGCGACACCTGGTAGGGC
>JBOHXX010000092.1:0-10590 GCA_050737675.1 Pseudoxanthomonas sp. | reverse complement strand
ATCAATGCCGACCCGCGCTTCGGGGCAAAAGTGGCGCGTTCGCTGTCGCTGCTGACCGGAACAAGATTCGAATCGGCGGCGAACAAGTTCGAAGGCCTGGCCGCCCAGGACGACGCGGTGGAGTTGTCGGGACAGCTCAATGCGCTGGCGGTCGCCCTGATAAAAATCGCCAACGACCTGCGCTGGATGAATTCCGGTCCGCTGGCCGGATTGGGCGAGATCGAATTGCCTACCCTGCAACCTGGCAGTTCGATCATGCCGGGCAAGGTCAATCCGGTGATCCCGGAGGCGGCGGTGATGGTCTGTGCGCAGGTCATTGGCCACCACGCCGCGATCACCGTGGCCGGGCAGACTGGCAATTTCCAGTTGAATGTGGCCTTGCCGCTGATCGCCGCCAACCTGCTGGATTCGATCAACCTGCTGGGCAACGTGTCGCGCCTGCTCGCGGACTCGTCGATCGCCGGCCTGAAGGTGCGCGAGGCGCATATCCGCGAGGCGCTGGATCGCAATCCGATCCTGGTCACGGCCTTGAATCCGGTGATCGGTTACGAGAAGGGCGCGGCCATCGCCAAGCAGGCCTACAAGCAGAACCGGCCAGTGCTGGAGGTCGCGCGCGAGGTGACTGGCCTGCCCGAAAAAACATTGAAGCAGCTACTGGACCCGGCGGTACTGGCCAAGGGCGGCATCCATGGCAAGCCGGGTGGTGGCGGCTGAAATGTGATTTTGTAGGAGCGCCCATGGGGCGCTCCTACGGCGATGACGATCCTTTCTGGTAGTCCGTGAAAGGAAAGCCAGGTTTCAATGCGTACTTGTGTTGTCGTCCGCGACAGCCTCTGCTTCCACGGCACCGGCCGCGTCGGCCCGCTGCGCCGCATCCATGTCCGCGGATTCGTCCTTCTCGCCCTTGACCACCTTGGCCAGCGAACCGCCTACTTCCTTGCCGGCGCTGTAGCTGTCGTTCTGCTTCGACCCGCAGTCGTCCACATCGGACTGGTCCAGCGTGGCGTAGGGTTTGAATTCGGGCAGCGAGACCGCAAGTGCATCCTGCGATGCCTTGATCGTGACCAGGCGTTTGCACAACTGCATGGCCTGCTGTTCGATCTTCTTCGTTTCCACTTCGATCTTGCTTTCGACGTCGTCGGTGTTGCCGCTGATCGCGCCCTTGATCGCCTCGGTGACGGCCTTGCCGGCCAGCGAAGCGCCCTGCTTGCCGATGGCGATGCCGTCGGCGGTCATCGCATTCATTTCGCGGTGGTAGGTCTGCAGCAATGCCCGTTGCGAAGCGTTCACCGCCACGGCCTTGCCATCGATGCTCAGATCGCCTGCCGCGGTGATTTCAGCGTTCGGCAGTCCATCCGTGCGCAGGGTGACGCTCTTGTCGTTGGCCTTGATCACGTTGCCGTTGCCAGTGACCACGGTGGCGCCGGGATTGCAGGCACACAACAGGGCGGCAATCGAAAGTGCGAGCAGTGGGGAATGCGGGATCTTCATGCGAGTCTCTCGGGAATGGGGAATCAATCGTCGCTCGGTACGCTGACGCGCCCGCCGACGCCATTGTGGCTGGCCGAACCGCTGCCTTTCTTGCGCAGGGTGAAATCCCCGCGGATGCCGGAAGCATCGATATCGCCGGAGCCCACGGAATCCACGCTCAGGTTGCCTGACACATCCCGGACCTCGGCATCGCCGGAACCGATCGAGCCGATTTCCACATTGCCCGTGGTGCCATCCAGGCTGAAGTCGCCGGAGCTTATGCTCCCGACCTTCACCGGCCCACGGATCTTCTTCGCGACCAGATCGCCGGAACCCACCGAAATCACCTGCAGCGAGCCTGCGCCGTCGATTTCGATATCGCCAGAGCCGACCTTGGCCGCGACCAGGCCGCGCGTGTTGCTGGCTTTCACATCGCCCGAACCGACGTCAGCGCTGACGATGGCGGCGCCGCTGACGCTGGCATCGCCGGAACCGACTTTCAGCTGCACGGTGACGTTGTCGGGCAGGGTCCCGGCAAGCTTGAGGTAGGCGTAGTTGTTGCCGAAGAAGGCACCACTGGACATGCTTTCCCGATGCAGGCTCACGTACAGCTTGTCGCCGGATTTGCGCTGGGTCAGCGTCAGCTGCTCCAGCAGCTTGGCATCCGAGGCACAGGCCTGTCCCTTCAGTGCCGACTTGGCATTGGCGCTGGCCTGGATCGCCAGGTCGTGGGATTCGACATCGAAGACCACGGTCTTGACCCCGGCCAGGCCGAGTTGCAGGTCGCGCGGTTGCGAATGCCGGCATTCCGGCGAGGCGGCGAAGGCCGCGGTGGGCAGCAGGAACAGCAAGGGAAGAAGTGATTTACGCATGGATGCTCCGTTGGAACCGATGGCATTAAGGCGGAAACGAGGGCCGGACTGGATCCAGTCCGGCCCCGGCTGAGTGCAGGCTCAGCGCGCGGCGAATTCGTTGCGGATTTCACTCTCGCAATCGTCGATATCCTCGCGTTCCAGATTGGCGTAAGGTTTGAATTGGGGCAGGCTGGCGGCCAATTGCTGTTGCGATTCCAGCACCTGCGGCAAGCGCTGGCAGATCTGCCGGACCAGCGGTTCGACATGCTGCTTCACCGATGCTTCCACGCGACGTTCGAGGCTGCCGCTGAGGCCGCCGACGATGAGCCTGAACAATGAAACATCAGTCGCATCGAGGGCTGCCATGGCGGCCTGCTCGCCTCCCTCGATGCCGACCCTGGCCAGTTCGAGAACCTCTCCACGATAGTCGAGCAGTTGCTGGCGTTGCCGCGCGTCTATGGCTACTGCCTTGCCGTCGACGAGGAAATCGCCCTTCGGGGTGATCTGCGCCGCCGGCAGTGGATCATGCTTATTGGCGGACTCCTTCTTTCCGTGCTTGCCGAAATGCAGGCCCTGGTCGAGGGACAGGTTCTCGCTGTCCAGTTCGACGCGCGCCTTGGCCATTTCGGCGCGGACTTCCTGGCGGGCGTCGGCCATTTCGCGTTTGATTTCCCCGCGGGTCTCCGACGGTGCGGATCCGGCGGCTTGCGCGCCTGGAGACAGCAAGACAACGAGGAAGGCTATGGCAAAAAACTTGCTCTTGCTTATGTCCACGGCACGATCCCTATTGAGTGGAGGAGCCATTCGAGGAAACGATCAGTCGGCCAGTTCGCGCCAGCGACGCATGTGGATGGCCAAATAAATCATTGCGATACCAGCAGCGACACCGATCCAGATGTCAGCATGCCCCAGTACTTGCCAGCTGGACCCCATATAAGTCGCTAGGTCGCTCGGGTCATGCACCGGTCCGAAATCGGCTTCCATGGTCGGAAGCCAAGTAGCCGGCACGACACTGACCAGCCCGCGGTACAGCACGACATACAGTAGTTTCACGTATGGCAATTCAATGTCAGCGGAAATCTTGAACACCAGTGTCACCAAACCCGCCATAGCACAGAACAAGAACGGAATCAGCACCGACCACAAGAACGGGAATCGCTTCGCCCAAGCCGAGCACAGCAACAGCCAGCCCACGGCAGGTAGCGACCATAGGACCTGCACCGGAAACGCAAGCAGCACATTGCCGATGATGCTTAGCGGATGCGAATGGGTCAGGAGACCGCTGGCGCCAGGAATGCCATTGAACATGGAGGCCAGGGCGGCGATCAGCCAGAATGCCAAGCCAGTCAACAGGCCCGTGGCCAGCGCTAGCAGCGGCGCCAGCAACAATGCCCATGCTAGCTTCGACAGTACCATCTGCGTGTCCGATACCGGCAGCGACTTCCAGAACAGGATGCTGCGGTCGCGGCGATCATCGTATAACGAGCCGAGCGAGTAGAAGAACACTACGAAGGCAAGCACTGCCATGGTCAGGCCGATACCGACCAGTAGGGCGCCGTCACCGACTTGGCCAGCTGTTCGAACGATCTCGGCCGCATCAGTGCCCACGTTCACGTTATGCTTGCGACCGATCAGGGTGGCGATTAGCGCGGCTGTCGCAGCGAAAAATGCGGCAATGATGCCGGTGATCAGCGGAGCCCACAGGAAACCACCGCGATTTTCCCAGAATTCGCGCTTCAGCAACCACTTGAATGTGTTGGTGTGGTGGTTTTTGGTGGCGATGGCGTTCATGCGTAGGTTCCTTTCATGATGGCCACGAACAGGTCGGCCAGGCCGGGGTTGCGGGTTTCGCCCAGGGCGGCGAGCTGGCTCCTGGGTACGCCGTCGAACAGCATCACGGTCTTGCCGAAGGGCAGGGCGCGTTCGTCGATGGGCTTCAGTGAGCGGGCGGCTTCGACGTTGTCGGCCGAGGTCAACACCTCGGTGTAACGGTCGACCACTTCGTCCATGGCCGCGGTCAGCACGATCTTGCCATCGCGGATGAACATCACGTCGGTGAGGATGTTCTCGATCTCCTCGACCTGGTGGGTGGTGATGATGATGGTCTTTTGTTCGTCGAAGTAATCCTCCAGCAGGCGCTGGTAGAACTGCTTGCGGTAGAGGATGTCCAGGCCCAGGGTCGGTTCGTCCAGTACCAGCAGCTTGGCGTCGATGGCCATCACCAGTGCCAGGTGCAGCTGCACGATCATGCCCTTGGACATTTCGCGCACGCGCAGGTTGGGGTTGAGCTGGGTGTTGGCGATGAAACGCTCGCACTTGGCCCGATCGAAGCGCGGATGGATGCCGTCGACGAAATCGATGGCTTCCTTGACCTTTATCCAGCGCGGCAACACCGCCACGTCGGCGATGAAGCACACTTCGTTCATCAACTCGTCGCGCTGCTTGCGCGGGTCCATGCCGAGCACCTTCAGGTCGCCGTCGAAGGGAATCAGTCCCAGGATCGCCTTGAGCGCCGTGGTCTTGCCGGCGCCGTTGGGGCCGATCAGGCCGATGATCTTGCCGGCCTCGATCTCGAAGCTGGTGTCGTTGAGGGCCAGCTTGTTGCGGTAGGCCTTGCGCAGGTTGCGCGCGCTGATGACCGTATTACTTGCGACAGCATTCACTTTGCACCCCCTTGGCGCAGCAGTTCTTCGGTGGACAGGCCCAGACGGTTGATGCGCTCGGCGACCGCCGGCCATTCGTCCTGCAGGAATCGTTCGCGTTCGCTGGTAAGCAGTTTCTTCGCAGCTTCCTCGGTGACGAACATCCCCAATCCCCGGCGCTTTTCGACGAGTGCCTCGTCCGCCAGTTCCTGGTAGGCACGCGAGACGGTGATCGGGTTCAACTGGTATTCGGCCGCCACCTGGCGCACCGAGGGCAGCGCGTCACCCGGCTTGAGTACGCCGTCCAGCATCATCGCGATCACGCGATCCTTCAGCTGGCGGTAGATCGGAGCGCCGTCGCTCCACTGGATCGAGGTCAGGGTCATCATGGTTCAGCTCCCCGGACGCAATGATTGGGCGAAGGAAAAATAGGGCATGGAGAGGGGGGCGCGATTGCGGCGATGCTTGCGCTCCCTCGGCACCACGACTTCCTCGGTAGCCTCGATGGCACCGGTTTCGAGGGTTTCGACCAGCAGGCTGTCATCGACAGCGCCGGGCAGGCGTGGTGCCTGGCCGAACGCCATCAAGCCGGCGACCAGCAAGACGCTGCTGATGGAAAGGCCTGACAGTGTGGTGAACAGTTTGTGGTTCATAAGGATCCCCGCTGCGCTGGGTAGGTGGTGTTGTATTGAACTATAACACCAAAGCAGAAGCCGTCAAGTGGGTATGCAGGTTTTGTTACCCAACTGAAGTCATATGCCGGGCTAGCAGCCCGAAATATCGGCCATCAAATCAAATTATTGATTTTGTTGATATTTATCACGAGAGCATGGCTCGCTGACGCGGTCGATTTCGCGGATTGATGGTCATAAACCTGTTGGCTGCGGGGGTGAGAGCGAGGCTCAAGCTGAAGGAAACCCGTGGCAGCCAAGCGATCCTGGCGGTCAATCCCGCCACCCGCAGGCTTGCGCCCTGCAATAGCGCTGCTGCGAAATCATTCGCACGGGATTTGAGCGTGTCAGGGTTCCCTCGAATCATTGGCTTGCAAATAGACAGGAGTCCGGCGGCCAAGCGCGGATCCAGGAGTGCTCCACACTCGATTTGTGGTGTCCGGTTTCCTGCGTTCGTGGAGCTCCTTGTCGCTGATGCGGTGACCACGCTGCCTGCTCAAACTCTGGCGAAGATAGCCAGCGAAGCAGGCCTGGCATTGCGGCACCGGTAGTGGAGGCGAACACGAACCGAAGGCCGCAGCCCCGACCAGGCGGCCGCAGGCGCCCGCCTTGCCGTGCGTGCGACAATATCCGGGTTGCGCCGCTTTACCGGCGCTGTTTTTTCTTATCCGAGGAATGGTGATGAAGCGGACGATGCGCGGCGTAGCCGCATTGGTGGCGGCGACCTTGGCAATGACGGCGGGCAATCTTGCGGCGCAGACGCCGGAGAAGGCAGACAAGACGGTGTTGACGACGGAGAAGGAAAAAGTCAGCTACGCGATCGGCATGGACGTGGGCAAGTCGTTCGAGCCGGTGGCCGAGTTCGTCGACCTGGGCGTGTTCGAGCGTGCGGTGAAGAATGCGTTCGACGGCGGCAAGCCGCTGCAGTCCGAAGAAGAAGCCAAGGCAACCGACCAGGCCTTGCGCTTGAGCATCGCAGCCAAACAGGGCCAGGCCGTGCCTGGCATGCCGCCGGGTTCGCAGCCACCGGCCGTGGCCAAGGACAAGGTCGGCATGATGCTGGGCGATCGCGCGGTGGGACCGTCGCTGGCGCCATTGAAGGATGAGATCGATCTGGCTGTTTTCATGCAGGCTTTGCGTACCTCTTTCGCCAAGGGACGGCTGTTGCTGAGCGAGCAGGATGCGATGGCCACCATGCAGGCCTACATGACCAAGAAACAAAGCGACGCGGCCGGGAAAAACCGTGCCGAGGGCGCCGCCTTCCTAACCAGCAACAAGTCGCAGAAAGGCGTGATCACCACGCCGTCGGGCTTGCAGTACATGGTGCTGCGCCAGGGCAATGGTGCGCGCCCCACGCCGGCCAGCCGGGTCCGCGTCAACTATGAAGGCAAGCTGCTCAACGGTACGGTGTTCGACAGCTCCTACCAGCGCGGTGAACCGGCCGAGTTCGGTTTGAACCAGGTGATCGCGGGTTGGGCCGAAGGTGTCTCTCTGATGCCGGTTGGGGCCAAGTACCGTTTCTGGATTCCGTCCAGCCTGGCCTATGGTCCCGCTGGCAACCAGGGGATCGGCCCGGATGCCACGCTTACATTCGACGTGGAGCTGATGGGTATCCTGCAGTAACTCTTACAAGTTCGGGAAAGCAGAAATGCGGGTAGCGATTTTCGGAACCGGCTATGTCGGTCTGGTCACAGGCACATGCCTGGCGGAAGTGGGTCACGATGTGGTCTGCGTGGATATCGATGCGGCGAAGGTCGAGGGGCTCAAGCAGGGCGTAATCCCGATCTATGAGCCCGGCCTCGAACCGATGGTCAAGCACAACCATGCTTCGGGCCGCCTCGATTTCACCATCGACGCGACAAAGGCGATCGCACATGGGGAGATGGTGTTCATTGCCGTGGGCACGCCGCCTGACGAAGACGGCAGCGCCGACCTGCAATACGTGTTGACGGTGGCCAGGACCATTGGCCGTCACATCACCCGGCCCACCGTGGTCGTGGACAAGTCCACCGTGCCGGTGGGTACCGCCGACAAGGTCCGTGCCGCGATCGCCGCCGAGCTCGAGGCGCGTGGGGTGGAAGTGGCATTCGATGTGGTCTCGAACCCCGAATTCCTCAAGGAAGGCGATGCGATCAACGATTGCATGCGCCCCGACCGCATCGTGATCGGGGCCGACAGCACTCCGGCCATCGAGCGGATGAAGCGTCTGTATGCGCCGTTCAACCGCAACCACGACCGCATGGTGGTGATGGACGTGCGTTCGGCCGAACTGACCAAGTACGCGGCCAATGCCATGCTGGCGACAAAGATCAGCTTCATGAACGAGATCGCCAACATTGCCGAGCGCGTCGGTGCCGACATTGAACACGTGCGCCATGGTATCGGTTCAGATCCGCGTATCGGTTGGCACTTCATCTATCCTGGCGCCGGCTATGGCGGCTCCTGTTTCCCCAAGGACGTGCAGGCGCTGGCCTACACCGCGCAGCAGCACGATTACGATGCGCGCCTGCTCAATGCAGTCGAAGCGGTCAACGAGTCGCAGAAAGGCCATTTGTTCGAACTGATCCAGCGCCACTACGACCGTGGCGAGGACGAGGGCGTGCGCGGCAAGACCTTCGCGGTATGGGGCCTGTCGTTCAAGCCCAACACCGACGACATGCGTGCCGCCTCCAGCCGGACCTTGCTGGCGCAGCTGTGGGAAGCCGGCGCCAGGGTGCGTGCCTACGATCCTGAAGCCTCGCACGAAGCAGCGCGCATCTTCGGTGAACGCGACGATTTGCTGCTTTGCGATTCGTCATCCGTGGCGCTTGAAGGCGCCGATGCGCTGGTCGTGGTGACCGAATGGAAGCAGTTCCGCAGCCCCGATTTTGCCCGTCTCAAGGCGGCGCTGGCCGATGAGGTCGTGTTCGATGGCCGCAACCTTTACGATCCGGTCGAAATCGAAGCGGCAGGCCTGGCGTACTACGGCATAGGTCGCGGGAGATCGCTGCATGCACGATGATCCGAATCCGCTGGACCAGGCGCTGGAGCAGCGTCTGGTCGAACTGGAGACGCGCCTGGCATTCCAGGAGCATGCCCTGGGCGAGTTGAGCGAGGCGCTGGCCGACGCGCGGGCCGAAGGCAACCGCACTTCCGAACTGATGCGCAACATGCTGTCCGACCTGCGCAAGGTCCGCACCGAACTGTACGCCGACGCCGCGGACGAACCGCCACCGCCGCATTATTGATACGCTGCGATCGCCCGATTGTTCCGCACGGGCTAGCGCATCCACTCCCGCACACGATCATGACCGACTCACTACGCGACCAACTCCTGGGGCTTGGCTTCAAGCCCGCGCCCAAGCCCGAGCGCAAGCCTGAACGCAGGCCGGAGCACAGGCCCGAACGCCGACCCGATCCGAAACAGGCAAGCCAGCCAGCTGCCAGGCCGTCGGCTGGGAAACCCATGGATGGCAAGCCGAACCCTGCCTCGCGCCCGGCGCAATCCAGACCCGCACGTTCGCGCGAGGAAATGGACCTGGCCAAGGCCTATGCGATCCGCGCGCAGAAGGAAAAAGGCGAGCGCATCGAAGCCGAACGCCTGAAACAGGAAGAGGCGCGCGTGCGCCGCGAAGCCAAGGTGCGCGTCGAGGAACTGCTGAAGGACAAGTCGTTGAACGATCCGAATGCGGAGATCGCCCGGCATTTCCCTTACGGCGGCAAGATCAAGCGCATCCACGTCAACGCCGAACAATTGAAGGCGCTCAATGCCGGCGAGCTGGGTGTGGTGCAGCAGAACGGGCGCTACCTGCTGGTCACCGCCGCACTGTTGGCGGAAGCGGAAATCATCTTCCCCGCCTGCGTCGCCTTGAAAGTCGATCCGGATGCGCCTGTGGAGAACGATCCCTACGCCGACCCGCAATACCAGGTGCCCGACGACCTGGTCTGGTAGACGGCGACGCGATCAGACGGTTGCAGTTGCCGCCCGGGGTCGCCTGAGTAGCCAATACCAGGCAATCGCGAAGGCGGCCAGGGCGATGAAACCGGATGCCACGAACGCCGCCTGGCCGCCGATGCGCCAGAGCTGGCCGGCGAGCAGGGCACCGATGACCCCGCCAACGCCCGAGGAAAGGCCATAGAACACCCCTTGGCCGTGACCGTTGTGGCGACCGGGGAAGTATTCGGCAAGCAGCAGCATCGCCGCGGCGAAGAACGCAGCGAAGCTGAAGGCGTGGGTGGTTTGCGCCAGCACCATCATCGGCAGTGAATCCGGCCATGCCGCCGTCACCCACCAGCGCACCGAAGTGATACCCAGCGAGAACACAAGCAGCCGCCGTGCGCCCCAACGACGGAAGATGCGTTGCGACAGGAACAACAGGCCGATCTCCACCAGCACACCGATGCTCCACAACAACCCCTGCACGCTGGGCGCATAGCCATGCTCGCCCAGGTAGATCGAGAAGAAGGTGTAATAGGGTCCGAACGACACCTGTACCAGGAACGCTGCAATGAAAAATGCCCGCGTTTCAGGACGGCGCAGGCGCTGGCGGAAGCCGGTCTCGTCACCGTGCATGGGCATGGCCGGTGGCACTGCATAGCCGTTGCGATAGGACGACACCAGCAGGCCAGCGAACAACGGCAGCATCAGCCAGGGCAGCACCGCCACGCCCAGGCGGTCGATCAACACGCCGAACAGGGCGACCACCACGATGAAGCCGATCGAGCCCCAGACCCTGATCAGGCCATAGCGATCGCTGCGGCCATGCAGGTGCGATTGGGTGATCGATTCGAACTGTGGCATCACCGCGTTGTAGAAGAAGCAGAACGCGCACATCACCGCGAACAACCCGGCGAACTTCCACGGCAGCAGGAAACCGGTGAAGCTGGCCAGGGTCAGCCAGCAACCGACATGCAGCCAGCGTATCGGCCGGGGCGAGCGTGCCGCCAGCATGGTCCACGTGCTCGGTGCGAGGA
>JBOHXX010000091.1:0-10600 GCA_050737675.1 Pseudoxanthomonas sp. | reverse complement strand
GTATTGGTGTTTCCATGACATCGATCTGGCGCCAGACGCGGACGACATCGGCGAGTATGAAAAGAACCTCAAGCACATGGTGGCTTTGGCTAAAGAGCGCCAGAACGCCACCGGAATGAAGCTTCTGTGGGGCACTGCCAATCTGTTCTCGCACCCGCGCTATATGAATGGTGCCTCGACCAATCCGAATTTCGCCGTGGTCGCGCGCGCGGCGGTGCAGGTCAAGGCGGCGCTGGACGCTACCGTGGAACTGGGGGGCGAGCATTACGTGTTCTGGGGTGGCCGCGAAGGCTATGGCTCGCTGGTGAACACGCAGATGAAGCGCGAGATCGAGCATTTTGCGCGCTTCCTGACCATGGCGCGCGACTATGGGCGCAGCATCGGCTTGAAGGGCAATTTCCTGATCGAGCCCAAGCCCATGGAGCCCATGAAGCACCAATACGATTTCGACAGCGCCACGGTGGCCGGCTTCCTGCAGTTGCATGGGCTGGACAAGGATTTCAAACTCAACATCGAAGCCAACCACGCTACGCTCTCGGGACATACCTTCGAACACGACCTGCAAGTGGCGTCCGATCACGGCCTGCTCGGCAGCATCGATGCCAACCGCGGCAACGCGCAGAACGGCTGGGATACCGACCAGTTCCCGAGCGATCTTTACGACGCCGTCGGTGCAATGCTGGTGGTGCTTCGTCAGGGCGGGTTGGAAGGTGGCTTGAACTTCGATGCCAAGGTGCGCCGGGAGTCTACCGATCTGGAAGATCTGTTTATTGCCCATATCGGTGGCATGGATACGTTCGCACGAGGGTTGGAGGTGGCGCATGCGCTGCTTAATGACTCGCCGTGGGAGAAATGGCGCACGGAGCGCTATGCCAGCTTCGACACAGGCGCGGGCCGCGATTTTGAGCAGGGCAAGTTGTTGCTCGCCGACCTGCACGCGCTGGCGCTTGGCCAAGGCGAGCCCAGGCAGATCAGTGGCAAGCAGGAACGCTACGAGAACCTGATCAACCAATACTTGCTGCGATAGACGTCCGGTCGCCCGGCGCCCGCTGCCGGGCGGATGGGACCTTGGGCTTCATTCATATGGGAGCGGAATTGCAATGAGCAGTGTTGAATCGAGCGGCGAGAATACGAAGTTCATCATTCTGATCAGCTGCGTGGCCACCATTGGCGGCTTCCTGTTCGGCTTTGACAGCGGGGTCATCAACGGCACGGTGGATGGGCTCAGGGAAACCTTCCAGTCCAGTTCGGCTGGGACCGGGTTTGAGGTCGCCTCGATGTTGCTGGGTTGTGCAATCGGTGCCTTCTTCGCCGGTCGCTTGGCCGATCGTTGGGGTCGGCGCGTGTTGCTGATCATGTCAGCAGTCCTGTTCTTGCTTTCGGCAGTAGGCGCCGGCATGGCCAATACCTCGATTGCTTTTATCGTTGCGCGCGTGTTCGGTGGCCTCGCAGTCGGCGCCGCCAGCGTGATGTCGCCGGCCTACATCGCCGAAGTCGCTTCGGCGCGCTATCGCGGCCGGTTAGCCACAGTGCAGCAGATCGCCATCATCAGCGGGCTGTTCATGGCGTTTCTCAGCAACTACCTGTTGGCCAAGGCGGCGGGCGCGTCCACCGAGGCATTGTGGCTGGGACACGCGGCCTGGCGGTGGATGTTCTGGATGCAGGTTATTCCCTCCGCAATCTTCCTGGTCCTGTTGCTACTGATTCCCGAAAGTCCACGCTACCTCATGGTCAAGGGTCGTCGGCAAGACGCCGAGAACGTCTTGACCAAACTTTATGGTCCGACCGAGGCGCAATTGAAGCTACGGGAAATTGGCGACACGCTGTCCGATGACCATCGGCCAAGGTTGTCGGATCTGATCAGTAGGACCACCGGAAAGTTACGCCCGATCGTGTGGGTGGGCGTGGGCTTGGCTACCTTCCAGCAACTGGTGGGCATAAACGTAGTCTTCTACTACGGCGCGGTACTCTGGCAGGCGGTTGGCTTCTCCGAAAACGACGCGCTGCTGATCAATGTGCTTTCGGGCGCGCTGAGCATCGGTGCCTGCTTGATCGCGTTGGTTTTGATCGACCGGATAGGACGCAAGCCGCTGCTGTGGATCGGGTCGGTAGGCATGGCAGTTTCGCTTGCATTGGTTACCTACGCATTTGCCAGCGCAGGACTGGATGCAAACGGAAAGCTGGCGCTATCCGATTCAATGGGCATGCTGGCGTTGGTGGCGGCCAACGTCTACGTGGTGTTCTTCAATATGTCCTGGGGCCCGGTCATGTGGGTCATGTTGGGGGAGATGTTCCCCAACCAGATCCGTGGCTCGGGCCTGGCAGTTGCCGGTGCGGCGCAGTGGACCTCCAACTTCGCCATCACCATGTCATTCCCGGTGCTGCTTACGGGCATCGGCTTGGCTGGTGCTTATGGCATCTACACGCTGGCCGCACTGCTCTCGGTGTTCTTCGTGCTCCGGTATGTGCACGAAACCAAGGGAAAAGAGTTGGAACAGATGCAGGGCTGAAGCTGCCATGGCGGAGCTCGAGCGACA
Organism: Pseudoxanthomonas sp.; assembly: GCA_050737675.1. Lineage (GTDB taxonomy): Bacteria > Pseudomonadota > Gammaproteobacteria > Xanthomonadales > Xanthomonadaceae > Pseudoxanthomonas_A. The sequence continues at coordinate 8,063 of JBOHXX010000091.1, read as the reverse complement.
TCAGTTGCGCGACCGCGGTGGGCCTCGGTCCACCGAAGTGGCTAGGCGGCCCCTATGCTTTCAGGGCGCGCTTTCGCTTCAGGGGCGGAGCGACCGAGTCGCGAACAATCAATTGATACGAGGCGACATGGTCGACCACCATGCGCGTGCTGCGATCTTTGCTTCTTATCGTGCGCAGCAGTATGTCGATCGCCGAGTCCGCCATATCGGCGACGGGCTGATGGATCGTCGTCAGTTCCGGCCAAACGGTGGTGGCGGCAAAAGTATCGTCAAATCCAACTACCGACAGATCGCGCGGCACATCCAGTCCTTTGCGATGGGCCACGGAGATCACAGCCGCGGCCATGTCGTCATTGCTGGCAAAGATCGCGGTCGGTGCCGGTTTGCGCGCAAGCAGTTTTTCGCTGGCGTCCAGGCCCGAGCGGTAGGTGAAATAGCCTTGCGCAACCAGCGTCTTGTCAAACTCAATGCCCGCCTCCGCGAGTGCAGCTTGGAAACCGTCAAAACGGTGTCCGCTGGCGGTTTGATCAGGATTGCCCTTGATATAGCCGATGCTCGTGTGACCCTGGGCGATCAGGTGCGCAGTGATCTCCTTGCTGGCACGAAAATCATCGATGCGCACGCAGGAGATCTCATCGTTGAAGCGTCCCGAGGCGATGGACACAACGGGCACTCCGGCGCTTACAAACTCCTTGATCACGGCTTTGGATTCGCAAAGGGGCGGAGGCAAGATGACGCCCGCCACACTCTTGGCCAGCACGCGCGCTGCGTTGCGCTGTTCGGTGGCGCTGAGGTGGTCCCAAGTGTCGATGACCAACTGGGCAGCCGTGCGGGCAGCGCCACTGAGCGCGCCAACGAGAAGCTCCTGGAGATAGGCCGAGCTGGGATTGGTATAGATCAGGGCGATGCGGGTGTGCTGGGCCGCGGCCAGAGAGCTGGCTGCCAGGTTAGGCGTGTAGCCCAACTCCTGGACCGCCCTCATGACATTGTCGCGCGTGGAGTCCCGCACCTTGCCCTGGCCGTTGATCACCCGCGACACGGTCATGGGCGAAACCTTGGCGAACGCGGCCACTTCATCGATGGTTACCGCGCGACCTTTACGACGCACGGCTTTTTTTGGTTTTTCCAACGTTGGCACCTTGGGTTGGCGGGCGATCGGGTCGGGCGGGTAGCGCTCCCATGATCAAGGAAACAAGCTGCATCCCCCTGCCCAAATCCGGCAGAGCGATTGCGGGAATGGTAACGCTAACACGGACCTGGCGTGAGCCAGGCCGAGTAGGCCCCTCAGTAGGAGCGTGGGGTAATCGGACCAAACGTCTTGCCACGGTCGCTGTAATAGCGTTGCTTTTGCTCCCTGGCCTCGGGATGCAGGCTGCGGTCGCTGAGGATGGGCATGATCTTTGGTTGCGCTATCGGCCACTCGCTGCGGACCAAGCCCAAGCGCTCCGAGTGCATGCATCCCAGGTGGTAGCAGGGCAAAACAGTCCCGGACTGGCCCCGGCGCGTACCGAGTTACAGAAGGGCCTTGGCGGTCTGCTGGGCGCGGCACCCTCCCTGGCAGAAGCTGTGACGCAGGATGGGGCGATCGTCATCGGCAGTACCCGATCCTCACCGCTTGTGGCCGGACTGGGGCTCGATCTGAGCAGCTTGGGGCCTGAGGGGTATTTGGTCCGCACTATGGAGGTTGGTGGTCGCCGGGCCACGGTGATCGCCGCGCCCGAGGATATCGGCGTGCTGTATGGCGTCTTCCATTTTCTGCGCCTGATACAGACGGGAAAGTCGCTGGAGCAATTGGACCTGCGCCAAGTCCCGCGTTTGAAGCTTCGCGTGCTCGATCACTGGGACAACCTCGATGGGCATGTCGAGCGCGGGTACTCGGGTGCCTCCCTCTGGGATTGGCACAAGTTGCCGGATTATCTTGACCCGCGCTACACCGATTACGCGCGAGCCAATGCATCGCTGGGCATCAATGGCGCCGTCATCAACAACGTGAATGCCAATGCGCTCAGCCTGACACCTGCATACCTGACAAAAGCGGCGGCCTTGGCCGGAGTATTCCGGCCCTACGGTATCCGCGTCTTTCTAAGCGCGCGTTTCAGCGCCCCGATGGAAATCGGAGGACTCTCGACGGCGGACCCGCTGGATCCCCAAGTACGGAAGTGGTGGCGGGACAAGGCAGATGAAATCTACCGAACCATTCCGGATTTTGGAGGGCTGCTGGTCAAGGCCAATTCCGAGGGCCAGCCTGGGCCGCAGGATTACGGACGGACCCACGCCCAGGGCGCCAATCTGCTCGCCGATGCGCTGGCGCCACACGGTGGCGTTGTCATGTGGCGTGCCTTCGTCTATTCGCATGAGCAACCCGCGGACCGCGCCACGCAGGCCTACAGCGAGTTCTTGCCACTGGACGGAAAGTTCGCATCGAATGTTTTGTTGCAAGTAAAGAACGGCCCGATCGACTTCCAGCCTCGCGAGCCATTCCATCCACTCTTTGGAGCAATGCCCGCGACCAATCTGATGCTGGAATTCCAGATCACCAAGGAGTATCTGGGCTTCGCCACGCACCTTGTGTATCTGGGGCCTTTATACGAAGAAGCGCTTGAATCCGACACCTTTGCGCGTGGCAAGGGCTCGACAGTGGCGAAGATCCTCGAAAGCGCTCCTGGCAGACAAGCGCTCAGCGGAATGGCCGGGGTAGCCAACATCGGCACCGACCGCAACTGGAGCGGTTCCCATTTCGACCAGGCCAATTGGTATGCCTTCGGGCGCCTGGCCTGGGATCCTGCGATCAGCTCCCGTGATATGGCCGAGGACTGGGTCAGGATGACCTTCTCCAACGACGGCCGCTTCGTGGCACCGGTGGTGGACATGATGATGGGTTCGCGCCAGGCGGCAGTGGATTACATGACACCGCTCGGTCTGCACCATGTGATGCAGCGCGGACACCACTATGGTCCGGGACCTTGGGTTGAAGGCGGTCCGCGCGCTGATTGGACCTCGGTTTATTACCACCGCGCCGACCGGGACGGGATTGGTTTCGACAGAACCAGCCGAGGCAGCAATGCGGTTGCCCAGTATCCGGCACCGCTCGCCCGGCAGTTTGATGACCTCGGTCGCGTGCCAGAGGATCTCCTGCTTTGGTTCCACCATGTGCCCTGGAACTACAAGACACGTTCGGGCCGGAGGCTGTGGGACGAACTGGTGTTCCGCTATACACGTGGGGTAGACACGGTCCACAAGATGCGAGCCGGGTGGAAAGAGATGGCTCCCTATGTCGATGAAGAGCGCCACGCGCAGGTGGATGCCTTTCTCGGCATCCAGGAGAGAGAAGCGCAATGGTGGCACGATGCCAGCATCGCCTATTTCCAGAGTATTTCAAGGCGACCTCTGCCTGCAGGGTTCGCGCCACCGGCTCATTCGCTTGACTACTACAAGGCGCTGGAATTTCCTTTTGCGCCAGGGGATGGCCGATGAAACCATTGGGCATTCACGAGATCCTTGGCTGCCTGGGCAAGCTCCTGATCGCGGCGGTCTTGCTTCATTCAACCCCAGCTTCCGCGCAGGGCGCGGGCGAGGCTGCGTTGTTGAATGCCATGTTCCAGGAGCATGGCGTCCTGCAGCGCGACCAACCCATCCGGATTTGGGGTAGTGCCCAGCCTGGCCGGCTGGTGCAGGTGAGCCTGGATGCGCACCGTGCAAAGACCCGCGCCAACCAAGCAGGAAGGTGGGAGGTCCTGTTGCCGAGCTTGCCTGCGGGCGGGCCGCATATCCTCACCGTAAGCGATGGTGTGAGAACGCAGTCGGTAGGTGATCTGCTGGTGGGTGATGTGTGGCTGTGCTCGGGCCAGTCGAATATGGAGCTCCAGGTGTGGCGGTCGCTGGATGCCGCCTCCGAGCTTGCTAATGCCACGGCCCCCAACATCCGGCTCTTGACCGTTCCCCAATCGGCGAGTCCGGTTCCCCTGGACACTTTTTCATCCGCAGCGTATTGGCAGACGGTCAATGCCAACACCTTGCGGGATTTCTCCGCTGCCTGCTTCTACTTCGCGCGGGAGCTTCAAAAAAGCGTTGACGTACCAATGGGGTTGATCAATGCGTCCTGGGGTGGGGCGCGTATCCAGGCCTGGATTGGTTCCGATGCACTTGGGACTGACCTGCGGTATAGGGAATCCCTGGAGGTGCTCGCCCTGTATGACAAGGATCCGCTTGCGGCTGCCCAACGCTGGGGCGAGGTGTGGGGAAAATGGTGGGAGCAACGTGCCGGCACTGCGACAGGTGATCGCCCTTGGAGCCTGTCGGACGATTCAGAAGCCGGTTGGCACAAGGCGCCACGCGAATTAGGCCCATGGGAGCATTGGGATGAGCCGGCACTGGCCGAATACAACGGCATGGTCTGGTTCCGCACCCGCGTCAAGCTCACAGCGGAGCAGGCACGGCAGGCAGCGGTGCTGGAATTGGGCGCCCTGGATGAGACGGACATTACCTGGGTCAACGGTCGCGCGGTGGGCAGCAAGTACGACCCTGGATCAGCTCGCCGATATGCGTTGCCACAAGGGTTGCTGAGAGAAGGCGAGAACAGGGTCGTCATCAACGTGCTCGACACCTATCGCGACGGTGGGATGAACGCCCCCGCCTCGGCTTACCGCCTGGTGTTCCAGGACGGGTCCAGCGCGCCCTTGGATGATTGGGATTACCGCGCGGCAGCCGAGGGCGAACCTCCTCCCAGCGCGCCTTGGCAATCAGCAGGAGGTGTATCGACGCTCCATAACGGAATGATCGCGCCCATAGGCCGCTATGGTCTGCGCGGAGTGCTCTGGTATCAGGGTGAATCCAACACCGGCGAGGCGGGGGAGTATCACGAGCTGCTACGCAGACTGAGCACCGGGTGGCGCGCGCGTTTTGGCAGTGGATTGCCAATTCTGGTCGTCCAGTTGGCCGGTTATGGGATGCCTCCCACTGCACCGGGCGAGAGTGGATGGGCAAGCCTGCGTGAGGTACAGCGGCAGGTGGCAGAGGAGGATCCGTACACGGCGCTGGCAATCGCGCTGGATATAGGCGATCGCTATGACATCCATCCGGCCAACAAGCAGGAAGTGGGTCGTCGCCTGGCGCGAGCGGCCCGGAGACTGGTCTACAAGCAAGCATTATCGGCATCAGGCCCGGTCCCTGTATTCGCGTCACGGCAGGGCGATGCGATCGTGGTGCGTTTTGGAGATGTCAGCGAGGCGTTGGTTGCCTACGGCGCTGAGGGCCCTGTCGGTTTTGAGTTGTGTGGTGATGCAGTAGGCAGCTGCCATTACGCAAGCGGGCAAATCGATGGACTGCAAGTAGTGCTTCGCTCTGCGTTCCCGGGCAAGCCCGCGCGTGTTCGCTATGGCTGGGCAGACAATCCGGTAATCAATCTGTTTGATCGTGCTGGGCTGCCGGCCGGTCCATTCGAAATCGCCATTCCGTGAGCCGTTCCCATGGCATACCCAATCAGACAGCAACTCGAATACATGATCGGCGGTCCAGGATGATGCGCTTGGCATGCATGTTCCTGTTATGCGCGATGGCTTCCCCTCGTGTGTCTGCGCAAGAGTCGGTGCTGTTCGACTGGTTCGAATACCGCGGTCGTGATTCCGTATTCGAAGTGCCTTTGCCGCCTGGTCATTATCGAAACCCGATACTGGCCGGCTTCCATCCCGATCCCAGCATCACCCGCGCGGGTGATCGCTTCTATCTGGTTACGTCAAGTTTCGCGTTCTTCCCGGGCATTCCCGTATTCGAGAGTGCAGACCTTGTCCATTGGAAGCAAATCGGCAATGTCATCGATCGCGCTCCGCAGCTGGATTTCGATGGGCTGGGTATGTCCCGTGGCGTATTCGCACCCACTATCGAATATCACGACAGCACCTTTTATGTGGCCAGCACCACAGTGGATAGCGGTGGAAATTTCATCGCCACGGCAAAAGACCCGGCTGGTCCGTGGTCGGATCCGATCTGGTTGCCGGGCATCGGTGGCATCGACCCTTCCTTGTTCTTCGACGATGACGGGCGCGTCTACCTGCTGAATAACGATGCGCCAAAAGACAAGCCGCGCTATAGCGGACACCGTGCCATCTGGATGCAGGAACTCGATCTGGCGAAGATGACGCCCGTAGGTCCACGCGAAGTGCTTATCGATGGGGGCGTGGATCCCTCCACCAATCCGATCTGGATCGAAGGCCCGCATATTTTCAAGCGTGACGGCTGGTATTACCTCAACTGCGCCGAAGGTGGAACCGGGCCGCAACATTCCCAGGTAATCCTGCGTAGTCGCAAAGTGTGGGGGCCTTACACGCCCTATGTCCACAATCCCATCCTCACCCAGCGCGACCAGCCGGCCGATCGCGCGCACCCCATCACCAATGCGGGACATGCCGACCTGGTGGAAGGACTTGATGGTCGTTGGTGGGCTACTTTCCTGGCCAGCCGCAACTATGGCCAAACGCACTACAACACCGGTCGCGAAACTTTCTTGTTGCCGGTGCAGTGGAAAGACGGCTGGCCGGTCATCCTTGAGCCGGGGCTCGAGATCCCCTATGTCGCTCCCGGCCCGACTTTCATGGCGAAGGACGGCGATCAACCACCTTCCACGGGCAACTTCTCTTGGCGCGACGAATTCGACCAGGGCAAGTTGGACAGTGCGTGGATGTTCGTGCGGGTGCCCAAGCAAGCGTGGGCGGATCTGGCCAGTCATCCTGGACAACTTGCGATCAAGCCGCTGGCCGAAGGCCTGGGCTCACTGCGCAACCCCGCTTTCCTGGGACGCCGACAACAGCACACGACCTTCGAAGCCACTACTGCGCTGCGCCTGCCGGTGGGAGCAGGCACTGAGGCCGGCATCGCTGCGTTCCAGAACGAGACCCACTGGTATTTCCTCGGCGTGCGTCGGGCAAAGCAAGGCGGGCAAGAACTATTTCTGGAGCGCAGCAGCGGCTTCGGTAAACGTATCGTTTCCATTGCTCTTATTCCCGAGGTAGAGCTACTGCAGCTCAGGATTACGGGGGATGGCGGTGATTACGGCTTTGGCTTCAATACGGGCAGTGGCTGGCAATGGCTGAAACAAAACGAGGACGGGACGGTCCTCAGCACCGATGTCGCCGGCGGGTTTATTGGCGTCGTCCTGGGGCCGCATGCGCGTACATCGAACATCACGAAAGGTGAAAACAATGCAGACCGTTGACTACGCAGATCAAACCGTCTTGTGCAGGCGTTCCGGGCGATCCTTTGCCATCGGCGCTCTCATCGCTGGACTACTCGCGGTGTGCATGTCGGCAGGCAATGCCATCGGCGCCGAATCCGTTGCTGCTCCCGGCACGGATACGCCTTGGCTGGATAGCAACCGAAGTTTCGAAGAGAGAGCTTCAGCGCTGGTATCGCGAATGACGCTGGAGGAAAAAGCGGCGCAAATGCAGAACGCCGCTCCGGCGATTGAGCGATTGGGCGTGCCGGCCTATGACTGGTGGAACGAGGCGCTACATGGAGTGGCCCGCGCGGGAGGCGCGACGGTCTTCCCGCAAGCCATTGGCATGGCGGCGACTTTCGATGTGCCACTGATGGACGCGGTGTCCACTGCCATTAGCGATGAGGCACGCGCCAAGCATCACGAGTTCGCGGCGCACGGCCAGCGCGGGCGATACCAGGGGCTGACCTTCTGGTCGCCCAATATCAATATCTTCCGAGATCCCCGCTGGGGGCGTGGCCAAGAGACTTATGGCGAAGATCCTTACTTGACCTCGCGTATGGGCATTTCCTTTGTGCGCGGCCTGCAAGGCGACGATCCGGTCTATCGCAAGCTCGACGCCACCGCCAAGCATTTCGCCGTGCATAGCGGCCCGGAAGCTGATCGCCACCATTTCGATGCCCGCCCTTCCAAGCGCGATTTATACGAAACCTATTTGCCCGCTTTCGAAGCATTGGTGAAAGAGGGCGGTGTGGATGCGGTGATGGGGGCATATAACCGGGTTTACGGGGAGTCAGCCAGCGCCAGCCGGCTGTTGCTGCGCGACATCCTGCGCCAGGACTGGGGCTTCAAAGGA
>JBOHXX010000090.1:0-10613 GCA_050737675.1 Pseudoxanthomonas sp. | reverse complement strand
AGATGGTGGTGACGTTGATCAACCCGGTGGCGATGGACGAAGGCCTGCGCTTCGCGATCCGCGAAGGCGGTCGTACCGTCGGCGCCGGCGTGGTGGCAAAGATCATCAAGTAAGCGTTTTGCATAGCCGGCGATTCGCGTCGCCGGACAGTGCGAATGGCGGGCCGAACTTTCGGTCCGCCATCGCCGTCTGAAGAACCAGCAATAAACAAATGCGTCAGTAGCTCAACTGGCAGAGCAGCGGTCTCCAAAACCGCAGGTTGTAGGTTCGAGTCCTACCTGGCGCGCCATCTGGAATGCGTAGCCGACGGGTCGGTGGTTACGGTCGCAAACACGAAGAGTCGGATGAACAGCAAGGTCGAACGTTCCAAAGCCGCCGCGTCCTCCGCTGGCGACATCGCCAAATACGCCCTGGCGCTCGCGCTGGTACTGGCGGGTCTGGTGGCGTGGTGGTGGTTCGCGGGCCAGTGGGCCACGCCGTTGCGTGCACTGGCCGTGGTCGCCGGCCTGGTGCTGGGCGCACTGGTTTTCCTGGGTACGGCCAAGGGCCGCGACACCAGGGAGTTCCTGGTGGAGTCGCGTTTCGAGTTGCGCAAGGTGGTCTGGCCGACCCGCCAGGAAGCCCTGCGCATGACCTGGGTGGTGGCCATCGTGGTGACCGTCCTCAGCCTGCTGCTGGGTGGCTTCGACTGGATCATCCAGGGGCTGCTGAAACTGTTCTTTACCGTCGGCCGTTGAGGAGAATATCGCAGTGAAGCGTTGGTATGTCGTACACGCCTATTCCGGCTTCGAGAAGTCTGTAGCGCAGGCGCTGCGTGACCGCATCGTCCGCAACGACATGCAGGAGCGCTTCGGCGACGTGCTGGTGCCGACCGAGGAAGTGATCGAAATGCGCGCCGGCCAGAAGCGCCGTTCCGAGCGCAAGTTCTTCCCCGGCTATGTGCTGGTGCAGATCGAGACGCATGAGGAAGCGGGCATCCCGCGCATGGACAACGAGAGCTGGCACCTGGTGAAGGAGACTTCCAAGGTCCTGGGTTTCATCGGCGGCACCGCCGATCGTCCGTTGCCGATCCGCGACGAGGAGGCCGATGCCATCCTCCAGCGCGTGCAGGACGGGGTCGAGAAGCCGCGTCCGAAGGTGCTGTTCGAACCAGGCCAGATGGTGCGCGTCACCGAAGGCCCGTTCAACGACTTCAACGGCGTGGTCGAGGAAGTGAATTACGAGAAGAGCCGCGTGCGCGTGGCTGTACTGATTTTCGGGCGTTCCACCCCGGTCGAACTCGAGTTCGGCCAGGTCGAGAAGGCCTAACAGGCAGTGGAGAGTGGAGAGGAGCGGGTGGAGAGGTCAAAGCCGCTCTTCTCGTTCCTCGCTTCTCTCCACTAGTTTCTAAACCGAGGGAGGAGTCCCGCAGTCGCAAGACGTGCAGACGCTTGAACTCCAGGAGTAAATCGAGATGGCAAAGAAAGTAGTCGGTTACATCAAGCTGCAGGTCAAGGCTGGGCAGGCGAATCCGTCGCCGCCGGTCGGTCCTGCACTGGGCCAGCGCGGCCTGAACATCATGGAATTCTGCAAGGCGTTCAATGCCGCCACGCAGAAGCTGGAGCCGGGCCTGCCCACTCCGGTCATCATCACGGCCTATTCCGACCGTACCTTCACCTTCATCACCAAGAGCACCCCGGCCACCGTGCTGCTCAAGAAGGCGGCGGGCGTCACCTCCGGTTCCAAGCGGCCCAACACCGAAAAGGTGGGCAAGGTCACCCGCAAGCAGCTCGAGGACATCGCCAAGGCGAAGGAAGCCGACCTGACAGCGGCCGAGCTGGAAGCGGCGGTGCGTACGATTGCGGGTTCGGCCCGCAGCATGGGCTTGACGGTAGAGGGCTAAGACGATGGCACAGACCAAACGACAGAAATCCATCCTTGCCGCGGTGACCCCGGGCAAGGCGTACTCCATTGACGACGCGTTGAAGATCGTCAAGGACAACAGCAAGACCAAGTTCGTCGAAGCCGTCGACGTGGCCGTGCGCCTCGGCGTGGATGCCAAGAAGTCCGACCAGCAGGTGCGCGGTTCCACCGTGCTGCCCGCCGGCACCGGCAAGTCGGTCCGCGTGGCGGTGTTCGCACCGGCCGGCGCCAAGGCCGATGAAGCCATCGCCGCCGGCGCCGAAGCCGTGGGCATGGACGACCTGGCCGAGAAGATGCTGGCCGGCGACCTGAACTACGACGTGGTCATCGCCACGCCGGACGCGATGCGCGTGGTCGGCAAGCTGGGTCAGGTGCTGGGCCCGCGCGGCCTGATGCCGAACCCCAAGGTCGGTACCGTGTCGGCGAACCCGGCCGAAGCAGTGAAGAACGCCAAGTCGGGCCAGGTGCGTTACCGCACCGACAAGGCCGGCATCATCCACTGCACCCTGGGCAAGGCCAGCTTCGACGATGCCTCGCTGAAGTCCAACCTGACCGCACTGCTGCTGGACCTGGTGAAGGCCAAGCCGTCGACCGCCAAGGGCACCTACCTGCAGAAGATTTCGCTCAGCTCGACCATGGGCCCCGGCGTGACCGTGGACCTGTCGTCGCTGTCGCTGAAGTAATCAGTTCCACCTTTCCCTGCCAGGCGGGGAAGAGTTTCAAAATTTTGAGGGCAATCGCGAAAGGCTTCGGCCCGACGCGATAGCTGTCAAAGACCGCAGGCGCGGTCGGCGCATATCGATGACGGGCAGGGAAGCTTGGTTACGGCAGGGAGTCGCCGTCGATGCAGCGGGATCGCTTAATTCGACCTTTTTTGTGGGTCGGGCCGGCGTAGATGGTGCCGCCTTCTGGAAGTCTTTCTGGAAAGGCCACCACCGGGATGCCATCCGGCGTCCCCGGTGCCCAGGACGGGCGCCGCCCAGGACCGCAAGCGGCAGGAGCCGTGAGCGGAGTTCATTTGGAGGAGTGTATGGCTCTAAATCTGTCTCAGAAGCAAGAAGTTGTAGCCGAGCTGGCAGACGTCGCCGCCAAGGCCCACTCCTTGATTGCTGCCGAGTACGCGGGCATCACGGTCGGTCAAATGACCACGATGCGCAAGAAGGCTCGCGAAAACGGTGTGTACTTGAAAGTCGTCAAGAACACCCTGGCTTCGCGCGCTGTCGAGGGTACCGAATACGAGTGCGTCAAGGACTCGTTGGTCGGTCCCCTGGTCTACGCGTTCTCGACGGAGGAACCCGGCGCAGCCGGGCGCCTGATCAAGGAATTCGCCAAGGGCAACGACAAGCTGCAGCCCAAGCTCGTAGTCGTGGGTGGCCAGATGTACCCGGCCAGCCATGTCGACGTGTTGGCTTCACTGCCGACCCGCGAGCAGGCCCTGTCCATGCTGGCACGCGTGCTCGCCGAACCGGCAAGCATGTTCGCCCGCGCGATCAAGGCAGTGGGCGACAAGCTGGGCGGAGGCGACACGGTCGCCGACGCATCGGCTGAAGCCCCGGCTGAAACCTCGGTTGAAGCGGTACCCGAAGTCGCGGCTGAAGCCCCGGTGGAAGCAGCGGCGCAAGCCCCGGCCGAAACCCCGGCCGATCCGGCCTGAATTCGCACCGCAATCACTGAAACCCATCCCAGAAATATTTTTTGAAGGTAACCAACATGTCCCTGTCTAACGAACAGATCGTCGACGCAGTCGCTGAAAAGTCCCTCATGGAAGTGATGGAGCTGGTCAAGGCGATCGAAGAAAAGTTTGGCGTCTCCGCCGCCGCCCCGGTCGCCGCTGCCGCTGCAGCCGGTCCGGTCGCTGCCGTCGAAGAGCAGACCGAGTTCAACGTCATCCTGAAGTCCGCTGGCGACAAGAAGGTCGAGGTCATCAAGGCCGTTCGCGCCATCACCGGCCTGGGCCTGAAAGAAGCCAAGGACCTCACCGAAGCTGGTGGCGTGGTCAAGGAAGGCGCCTCGAAGGATGACGCCGCGAAGTTCAAGAAGGACCTCGAAGCCGCCGGTGCGACTGTCGAAGTGAAGTAAGCGGTATCCGCCGCCATTCAACATCGGCGGCAGACCGAGGCCGGGGGCGCAAGCCCCTGGCCTTCGGTCGTTATTGAAATGGACCGATAAAAACCCGAGTTGGTAGTTGGAAGTAGCAAGAGAAGGCGTGCTGGTGCCGGCAATACCAGCGACTTCCAACTGACGATTTTCCCGCTCCGCGCAGGCTCCCTGTCGCGGACAGCATGTTCCCCCCGGACCCGCGGACGCGCGGCTCCCAGATAAAGGCGATAAGTCACATGGCGTACTCGTTCACTGAAAAGAAGCGTATCCGCAAGGATTTCGGCAAGCAGCGCTCGATCCTCGAGGTCCCGTTCCTGCTCGCCATCCAGGTGGATTCCTACCGCTCGTTCCTGCAGGAGAACATCGAACCCTCCAAGCGCGTCGACCACGGTCTGCACGCCGCCTTGAAGTCGGTGTTCCCTATCTCCAGCTACAGCGGCAACGCCGCGCTGGAATACGTGGGCTACAAGCTGGGCGACCCGGTGTTCGACGAGCGCGAGTGCCGCAACCGCGGACTCAGCTACGGCGCGCCGCTGCGCGTGACCGTGCGCCTGGTGATCTACGACCGCGAGTCCTCGACCAAGGCCATCAAGTACGTGAAGGAGCAGGAGGTCTACCTCGGCGAAATCCCGCTGATGACCGACAACGGCACCTTCATCGTCAACGGCACCGAGCGCGTGATCGTCTCGCAGCTGCACCGTTCGCCGGGCGTGTTCTTCGACCACGACCGTGGCAAGACCCACAGCTCGGGCAAGCTGCTGTACAGCGCCCGCATCATCCCGTACCGCGGCTCCTGGCTGGACTTCGAGTTCGACCCGAAGGACGCGCTGTTCACCCGCATCGACCGTCGCCGCAAGTTGCCGGTGACCATCCTGCTGCGCGCGCTGGGCTACAACAACGAAGAAATGCTCAACGAGTTCTTCGACATCAACACCTTCCACATCCTGCCGGAAGGGGAGGGCGTGCAACTGGAGCTGGTGGCCGAGCGCCTGCGCGGCGAGACCCTCAACTTCGACCTGGCCGATGGCGACAACGTCATCGTGGAAACCGGCAAGCGCATCACCGCGCGCCACGTCAAGCAGCTGGAACAGTCGGGCATCGCCGCCCTGGCCGTGCCGGACGACTACATCGTGGGCCGCATCCTGTCGCATGACGTGATCGATGCCGGCACCGGTGAACTGCTGGCCACCGCCAACGACGAGATCACCGAAGAGCACCTGGCCAAGTTCCGCAAGGCCGGCGTGGATGCAGTGGGTACGCTGTGGGTCAACGACCTGGACCGTGGCCCGTACATCTCCAACACCTTGCGCATCGATCCGTCGAAGACCCAGCTGGAAGCGCTGGTCGAGATCTACCGCATGATGCGTCCCGGCGAGCCGCCGACCAAGGACGCCGCGCAGAACCTCTTCCACAACCTGTTCTTCACCTTCGAGCGTTACGACCTGTCGGGCGTGGGCCGGATGAAGTTCAACCGCCGTGTCGGCCGCAAGGAAGTCACCGGCGAATCCGTGCTGTTCGACAACAAGTACTTCGGTAACCGCAACGACGACGAGTCCAAGCGCCTGGTCGCCGCGCAGGGCGAGACTTCCGACATCCTGGAAGTGATCAAGGTCCTGACCGAGATCCGCAATGGCCGCGGCACCGTCGACGACATCGACCACCTGGGCAATCGCCGCGTGCGTTCGGTCGGCGAAATGGCCGAGAACGTGTTCCGCGTGGGCCTGGTCCGCGTCGAGCGCGCCGTGAAGGAACGCCTGTCGATGGCCGAAAGCGAAGGCCTGACCCCGCAGGAGTTGATCAACGCCAAGCCGGTGGCCGCCGCGATCAAGGAGTTCTTCGGTTCCAGCCAGCTGTCGCAGTTCATGGACCAGAACAACCCGCTGTCGGAAGTCACCCACAAGCGTCGCGTCTCGGCCCTGGGCCCGGGCGGCTTGACCCGCGAGCGCGCCGGCTTCGAAGTGCGCGACGTGCATCCGACCCATTACGGCAGGGTCTGCACCATCGAGACGCCGGAAGGCCCGAACATCGGCCTGATCAACTCGCTGGCCGTGTACGCGCGCACCAACAGCTATGGTTTCCTCGAGACCCCGTACCGCAAGGTCGTGGCCGGGCAGATCACCGACGAGATCGAATACCTGTCGGCGATCGAGGAAAACGAGTTCGTCATCGCCCAGGCCAACGCCCTGCACGACGACAACAGCCGCCTGACCGAGCAGTTCGTGCCGTGCCGCCACCAGGGCGAATCGCTGCTGAAGCCGCCGGGTGAAGTGGACTTCATGGACGTGTCGCCGATGCAGACCGTGTCGATCGCGGCCGCGCTGGTTCCGTTCCTGGAGCACGACGACGCCAACCGCGCACTGATGGGCGCCAACATGCAGCGCCAGGCCGTGCCGACGCTGCGTGCGCAGAAGCCGCTGGTCGGCACCGGCATCGAACGCGCCGTGGCCCGCGACTCCGGCGTGACCGTGAACGCGCGTCGTGGTGGCGTGATCGAACAGATCGACGCCGCGCGCATCGTGGTCAAGGTCAACGAGAGCGAAATCGGCGACGGCACCGACGCCGGCGTCGACATCTACAACCTGATCAAGTACACACGTTCCAACCAGAACACCTGCATCAACCAGACCCCCCTGGTGAACGTGGGCGACGTGATCGAGCGCGGCGACGTGCTGGCCGACGGTCCTTCGACCGACATCGGCGAGCTGGCCCTGGGCCAGAACATGCTGATCGCGTTCATGCCGTGGAACGGCTACAACTTCGAGGACTCCATCCTGCTCTCCGAGCGCGTGGTGGAAGAGGATCGTTACACCACGATCCATATCGAGGAACTGACCTGCGTCGCGCGCGACACCAAGCTGGGGCCGGAGGAAATTTCCGCCGACATCCCCAACGTGTCCGAGCAGGCGTTGAACCGCCTGGACGAATCCGGCGTGGTGTACATCGGCGCCGAAGTGCGCGCCGGCGACATCATGGTCGGCAAGGTGACGCCGAAGGGCGAAAGCCAGCTGACCCCGGAAGAGAAGCTGCTGCGTGCGATCTTCGGCGAGAAGGCGTCCGACGTTAAGGACAGCTCGCTGCGCGTGCCGCCGGGCATGGACGGCACCGTCATCGACGTGCAGGTCTTCACCCGAGACGGCATCGAGAAGGACAAGCGCGCGCGCCAGATCGAGGAAAACGAGATCAAGCGCGTCAAGAAGGACTTCGACGACCAGTTCCGCATCCTCGAGAACGCGATCTTCGCCCGCCTGCGCCCGCTGCTGGTCGGGAAGGTCGCCAACGGCGGCGCCAACCTGAAGAAGGGCGACACCATCAGCGACGCCTACCTGGACGGCCTGAAGAAGGCCGACTGGTTCGCCATCCGCATGAAGGACGACGACGCCTCCGACGCCATCGAGCGCGCGCAGAAGCAGATCCAGGCGCACGAGAAGGAATTCGAGCGTCGCTTCGCCGACAAGCGCGGCAAGATCACCGCTGGCGACGACCTCGCTCCCGGCGTGCTGAAGATGGTCAAGGTGTACCTGGCAGTGAAGCGCCGGATCCAGCCGGGCGACAAGATGGCCGGCCGCCACGGCAACAAGGGCGTGGTCTCGACGATCGTTCCGGTCGAAGACATGCCGTATGCCGCGGACGGCAGCACCGTCGATATCGTGCTGAACCCGTTGGGCGTGCCGTCGCGCATGAACATCGGGCAGATCCTGGAAGTGCATCTGGGCTGGGCCGCGAAAGGCCTGGGCATCAAGATCCAGAAGATGCTCGATGCACAGGCCAAGGTCGCCGACCTGCGCAAGTTCCTCGACCAGATCTACAACCACGACCTGAAGCTGGGCGAGCAGCGCGTCAACCTGGGTGAATTCAGCGATGACGAACTGATCCGCCTGGCCGGCAACCTGACCGACGGCGTGCCGATGGCGACGCCGGTGTTCGATGGCGCGGCCGAGTCCGAGATCAAGCACATGCTGACCCTCGCCGACCTGCCGACCAGTGGCCAGACCCAGTTGTACGACGGTCGTACCGGTGAGGCATTCGATCGCCACACCACCATCGGCTACATGCACATGCTGAAGTTGAACCACCTGGTGGACGACAAGATGCACGCGCGCTCGACCGGTCCGTACTCGCTCGTCACCCAGCAGCCGCTGGGCGGCAAGGCGCAGTTCGGCGGCCAGCGCTTCGGTGAAATGGAAGTCTGGGCGCTGGAAGCCTACGGCGCGGCGCACACCCTGCAGGAAATGCTGACGGTCAAGTCGGACGACGTGCAGGGCCGCAACCAGATGTACAAGAACATCGTCGACGGCGAACACGAGATGGTCGCGGGCATGCCGGAATCCTTCAACGTCCTCGTCAAGGAAATCCGCTCGCTCGCCATCAACATGGAACTGGAAGAGTGATGTGAACCGAAGCCGGTCGCGCGCAAGCGCCGGCCGGCTTCGTGACCGTTGCCCGCCACTCCCTCGACACCAGATTTTCCTCCTACCCGGAGAAACAAAATGAAAGACCTACTGAATCTCTTCAACCAGCAGCGCCAGTCGCTGGACTTCGACGCCATCAAGATCGCCCTGGCCTCGCCGGACCTGATCCGCTCGTGGTCCTTCGGCGAAGTGAAGAAGCCGGAAACCATCAACTACCGTACCTTCAAGCCCGAACGCGACGGCCTGTTCTGCGCCGCCATCTTCGGACCGATCAAGGATTACGAGTGCCTGTGCGGCAAGTACAAGCGCATGAAGCACCGTGGCGTGGTCTGCGAGAAGTGCGGCACCGAAGTGACCCTGGCCAAGGTGCGCCGCGAGCGCATGGGCCACATCGACCTGGCCTCGCCAGTCGCGCACATCTGGTTCCTGAAGTCGCTGCCGTCGCGCATCGGCCTGATGCTGGACATGACCCTGCGCGACATCGAGCGCGTGCTGTACTTCGAAGCCTACGTGGTCACCGAGCCGGGCCTGACCCCGCTCGAGCGCCGCCAGCTGCTGACCGAAGAGCAGTTCATGACCGCGCGCCAGGAACACGGCGACGACTTCGACGCCGCCATGGGCGCCGAGGCCGTGTACGACCTGCTGCGCACGATCGACCTGCAGTCGGAAATGGTGACCCTGCGCGAAGAAATCGCCAGCACCGGTTCGGAAACCAAGCTCAAGCGCCTGACCAAGCGGATCAAGCTGGTCGAGGCCTTCCTGGAATCCGGTAATCGTCCCGAGTGGATGGTCATGACCGTGCTGCCGGTGCTGCCGCCGGACCTGCGTCCGCTGGTGCCGCTGGATGGCGGCCGCTTCGCGACCTCCGACCTCAACGACCTGTATCGCCGCGTCATCAACCGCAACAATCGCCTGCGCCGCCTGCTGGAGCTCAACGCCCCGGACATCATCGTGCGCAACGAAAAGCGCATGCTGCAGGAATCGGTCGACGCACTGATGGACAACGGCCGTCGCGGCCGTGCCATCACCGGCACCAACAAGCGCCCACTCAAGTCGCTGGCCGACATGATCAAGGGCAAGCAGGGCCGTTTCCGCCAGAACCTGCTGGGCAAGCGCGTCGACTACTCCGGCCGTTCGGTCATCGTGGTTGGTCCGTACCTGAAGCTGCACCAGTGCGGCCTGCCGAAGAAGATGGCGTTGGAGCTGTTCAAGCCGTTCGTGTTCGCCAAGCTGCAGCGTCGTGGCCTGGCCACCACCATCAAGGCCGCCAAGAAGCTGGTCGAGCGTGAAGAGGCGGAAGTCTGGGACATCCTGGAAGAAGTCATCCGCGAACACCCGGTGCTGTTGAACCGCGCCCCGACCCTGCACCGCCTGGGCATCCAGGCGTTCGAGCCGGTATTGATCGAAGGCAAGGCCATCCAGCTGCATCCGCTGGTCTGCACCGCGTTCAACGCCGACTTCGACGGTGACCAGATGGCCGTGCACGTCCCGTTGAGCCTCGAGGCCCAGCTGGAAGCGCGCGCGCTGATGATGTCGACCAACAACATCCTGTCGCCGGCCAACGGCGAGCCGATCATCGTGCCGTCGCAGGACGTGGTGCTGGGCCTGTACTACATGACCCGCGCGCTGGAGAACAAGAAAGGCGAGGGCATGGCCTTCGCCAACATCGCGGAAGTGAAGCGCGCCTACGACAACCGCGCGGTAGAGCTGCACGCCAAGGTCAAGGTCCGCATCACCGAGGTGGTGACCGACGAGGATGGCAACAAGAACAAGCAGGCCAGCATCGTGGAAACCACGATCGGCCGTGCGCTGCTGGCCGAAATCCTGCCGGAAGGCCTGCCGTTCGCGCTGGCCAACACCGAGTTGAACAAGAAGGCAATCAGCCGCCTGATCAACTCCAGCTACCGCATGCTGGGCCTGAAGGACACGGTCGTGTTCGCCGACAAGCTGATGTACACCGGTTTTGCGTATGCAACGCGCGCCGGCGTTTCCATCGGCATCGACGACATGCTGATCCCGCTGGAGAAGAAGGGCATCCTTGGCGAAGCCGAGCAGGAAGTGCTGGAGATCCAGGAGCAGTACCAGAGCGGCCTGGTCACCGCCGGCGAACGCTACAACAAGGTGGTCGACATCTGGTCGCGTACCAACGAGCGCATCGCCAAGGCGATGATGGACACGATCGGCACCGACAAGGTGCAGAAC
>JBOHXX010000089.1:0-10666 GCA_050737675.1 Pseudoxanthomonas sp. | reverse complement strand
GCCGGACACCAAGCGATAGGAAGGGGCAAGACCAGTGCAGACGATTTCCTGGGACGACTTCGAGAAAGTGGAACTGCGCGTGGGCCGTATCCTCGGCGCCACGCCATTTCCCGAAGCGCGCAAGCCGGCTTATGTATTGCAGGTGGATTTCGGCGAAGCCATCGGCGTGCGCAAGTCCAGCGCGCAGATCACCGCGTTGTACACGCCGGAACAACTGGTCGGCAGGCTGGTGGTGGCGGTGGTCAACTTCCCTGGCAAGCAGATCGGCCCGCTGATCTCCGAATGCCTGGTTACAGGCTTCCATGACGGCAATGGCGATGTCGTCCTGTGCGTGCCCGACCGGGAAGTTCCCCCGGGTACCCGATTGCTTTGATTCCGCACATGCCGACAACGCATGCCGGAGCTATAGTCGTGCATGGGTTTCCATCGGAGTCGCCATGTCCGCACCATTGACCCTGCCCACAGCGCTGCTGTCGACGCTGGAAGCGGCTTATGCGACGCCACCACGCGCATATCACGACTTCCACCACGTGCAGGAAGTGTTGCGCCATTTCGCCGAGGTAAGCGCCGGTCCGGGATGGGCCCAGCCGGTGGAGGTCTACATAGCGGCGCTCTATCACGACGCGATCTACGAAGCCGGGCGCAAGGACAACGAATCGCGTTCGGCCGAACTGGCGATGGCGCAGATCGCGCGATGGCTACCGGAAGCCGGCATTGACGCGTTGCGTGTCGCCGAACTGATCAACCTGACCGCGCGTCACGGCCAATTCTCGCCCGACGACTTCGGCGACGATGGATTCGCCCTGGACACGCGTCATTTCCTGGATTGCGACATGGCGATCCTGGGCGCGGAACCGGCGGCCTTCGACGCCTACGACCGTGGCATCGAGGAGGAATACCGCGGCCACGTGCCGGGTTTCCTGTTCAGGCTCAACCGCAAGCGTTTCCTCAAGGGATTGCTTGCGCGTGAGCGCATCTTCCTCAGCGATTTTTTCCACCACCGTTATGACGCAGCGGCGAGAGGCAATCTGAAGCGGGCAATAGGAAATAACTAGGAAGCCGTCGTTTCCACTCGCGCGGAGTTTCAACAACCGACTGGTTGGTCACGACGATCAAGGGTTTTCATCCCCTGGATTCACTTGTGGCTTCCCACATTCCAGATGCGTCAGGTACAGCCGCAAGTGGAACTCGAGCTGGTGGTAGTCCGGGGCCATGTGCATGCACAGCTGGTAGAACGGCTTGTTGTGCTCGCTTTCCTTCAGGTGGGCCAGTTCGTGGACCACGATCATCTTCAGGAATTCGGCTGGCGCCTCGCGGAATACGCTGGCGACGCGGATCTCGCGGCTGGCCTTCAACTTGCTGCCTTGCACGCGTGACACGGTGGTGTGCGTGCCCAGCGCGTGCTTCACCACCTGCAGCTTGCCGTCGTAGACGACCTTGTTGAGTGGTTCGGCCTTGCGCAGGTAGCGGTCCTTCATCTGCACCGTGTATTCGTACAGTTGGCGGTCGTTGCGCACCGCGTGCGATTCGCCGTACTTTTCGCGCAGGATGACGCCCAACCGGTCCTGTTCGATCAGGGTGCGGACCTGGGCCTGCAGGTGTTCGGGATAGCCGATAAGGTATTTCAGCGGTTGCA
Organism: Pseudoxanthomonas sp.; assembly: GCA_050737675.1. Taxonomy (GTDB): domain Bacteria; phylum Pseudomonadota; class Gammaproteobacteria; order Xanthomonadales; family Xanthomonadaceae; genus Pseudoxanthomonas_A. The sequence continues at coordinate 9,030 of JBOHXX010000089.1, read as the reverse complement.
TGGCGCAACCATACCGGTTCGCGGCGCTACAGTAAGCCCATGGAACCGGACAACGATCCACCGCCGCAACGCCCAAGCGAGCCAGACCCCGCCGATTGCTGCGGCGAGGGCTGCGTGAACTGCGTTTACGACGTCCATGAAGCGGCGCTGGCGCGTTACGAGGAGGACCTGGCGGCCTGGCGCGCGCGGCAGAAATCGTAGGCCCCGGTTGTGGGGTGTGGGAGCGACGTCAGTCGCGATATCGCCTTATCGATAAGCCATCGCGACTTGCGCCCCGAAGGAAGTCCCCTTGGGGGACGTCGCTCCCACAGCACGGGGTGTGGTTATGGCTGGTCGTAGCGGGTGCGGTAACTCTCGCGCTCGTCGCGGCAGTATTCGCTGCCCATGGCGAACTTGCGGCAGATGCCGGGACGCTGGTCGTAGATGCTGCAGCACATGCGCAAGGGATCGATCGCCACGCACCAGCCATCCTCGCCGTGCGCCATCACTTCCACGCCATGTTCGTTGCGCTCCACCAGGTGGCGCGGCACCACGTCTTCCGGCATCACCACCACGGTCAGGCGGCAGCACACCGCATCGCAGGTCGTGCACGACACGGTGGCGTCGACGCCTTCCTGCTGCAGTTGCAAGGGGATAGTGCTCATTGCAGCGTCCGTGGCGCATTGGCCATCGGCGCGCCGCGCCGGTAGCTGAGCAGACGACCGCGGAAGGGTTCGCTGTCCTTTTCGTCAAAACGGCTGCGGATCTCGACGACCTCGTAGCCCTGCGTGGCCATGGCACGGGTGAACGGACCGCTGTTGCCGCGGCCGGGATCGGTGACAAGGAGCTCGGCATCGGGCTTCGCATGGCGCAGCATCATGGCTGCGATCTGCGCGGCATGATCGCGTTCGTACAGGATGTCGCTGCCGATGATCAGGTCGAAGCTGCCCAGGGTGGCATCGGGCACCGACCACGGCAGGTCGCGATAGGTGACGGCGGGAAGGTCGTTCAGGCCGGCGTTGTAGGCCAGGAAGGGTTCGGCCAGTGGGTGGTGGTCACTGGCCACCACATTGGCGCCGCGATGTGCAAGCACCAGGCTGGACAGTCCCAGCCCGCAGCCCAGTTCCAGGATGCGCTTGCCAGCAACATCGAAGCCGCTCATGGCCTCGGCAAGGACACGGCCGGAAGGCCAGACCTGGCCGAACAGGCTCCACAGCGACGAGGAAATGCCCGCGCGCTGCGCATGGCCGGTGGGGTCGGCGAATTGCTGCAGGTCGCTGAGCGCGCGAATGCGGTAATCGTGGCCGCCAAGGCGGACGGTAAGCATGCGGGTGGTATAGCCCGGCATGGGCGCTCCAGGGAGTGCGTCGAAGAGAAAGTCCCGATGGATAGGGGAGAAGGACGCGGGAAAAGCGGCGGAATGGGCGCCTGGAACGTGCTGTATCCGAATGAGGCGCGCGAATGGTCCTTTGCTGCGTTCATCCTACGCTATATCCCCTTGTTTTTAGTTCTTCGTCGCGGGCCTCGTTCAGAACCATCCCGGGAGCCTCGCCTGCAGCGGATGGATTCGGGTTGCACGGCCGTAGCCGACCCCTGTTCCACGTTTTATCTCTGCTGCCGGAGAATCTGCCAATGCCGTCCCCGATACGCTGGATATCCTGGACCTACCTATTGCTCGTGGGTGTGCTGGGGTTCTATCTGTGGTCGGCGAGGATCCGGCCGCTGTCGCTGACGCCGGAAGGGGTCGTCACAGGCACCATCCCGCTGGCGGTCATCGGCGATTCCGACAGTCATTCCTACCAGGACCGGATCTCATTTCCGCCAGGCGGCGACAAGCGTGGCGGGGCCCATCACGAAGCCACGTTGCAATGGACCGAAGTACTGGCCCGCTTGCGTGGGCAGCGGCTTGATCCTGGTGAATGGGGTGCGCACGGCACGCGCGGAACCGTGGCCCGCGCGCGCAGATGGCTGGGGTTGGAAGGACGCTCTCCGCCCAAAGAGGACTATCGCTACAACTTTGCCCTTTCCGGCAGCGAATGCAGCGACCTGCTGGAGGGATACGCGCAGCAGGCCAAGGCGCTGGTGTCGTTGATGGACCAGCAGCCCGCGTATTGGCGCAACGGAGTGGTGGTGATCCGTATCGGCGTCAATACTTTCGGTGACGCCGCTGAACTGGAGCAGATGGCGCATGATCCCATGGCGATACAAGCGCAGCGGAAAATCGCGTCCTGCGTGCATGACATACGCCAGTCGGTGGATGCGTTGCACGCCCGGCATCCCGGAGTGCGTATCGTCCTGGTCGGAATTTTTGACAACAGTAACTGGGTTCCGTATCTGGATCGTTGGCGTAATCCGATCATGCTGGCCAACATCGGCCGGGGCCTCGACATGTTCGATCACGCACTCCAGGGCATGGCACGGGAGGATCCGCGCATTGCCTTTTTCGACGATCGGGCCTGGTTCGCGGATCACTGGGGGGGGCGCGACGCGCGTGGCAGCGCGGCTTATCACGAACTGGTGGTGGGCGACCTGCATGTGCGCAATACGGCAGGCGATGAGCCGCACAATGCGGTATTGGCCGATGGCCATGCTGGAACGGCGTGGAATGCGGAATGGGCCCGATCACTTGTCGAGCTGTTGAATTCGCGCTTCCACCTGGGGATAGCGCCGATTACCGAGGCGGAGGTAATCGCCATGGTCGGGACCAAGTGGCAGGGCCCGTGGAATGGGGTGGCTCCGTCGAAGAAGCCGGCGATTCAAAAACTCGACAGTCCGGTTGCCTCGGTGAACCGGTAACGCCAGTAGCGCCAGCCCGAAGCGTCTTCGTAGGCAGAGTAGGGCAGGCTGATCCGACGGCCGTCGCCGTTGTTCCAGCTTTGCTCGAAATAGGCGCTGGCCTGTTCCATCACTGCCGCATCGGTCGTTGCCAATATGCGCGCGCTGCTTTCCAGGTTGTAGTCGTCCAGATTGCGCCGGGTGTAGTTGGCCGAGCCTGCGATCAACTCCGCTTTCCCATTCGTGCCGCGCCTCAGCATCAGTTTGGCGTGGCATTGCTCGCCATGGGTATCGCACCAGCGCACCGGCACGCCGGCCCGGTGCAGTTCCAGTGCGGCCTGGCGATTGGGGATGCCGTTCTTCTTGCGGCCGAAGGCGTCCTCGTTCGGATCCAGCAGCACGCGCACCTGCACACCACGTTGCCGGGCGGCGATTACGGCCTTCAGCAAGGCACGATGGGAGAAATAGAACACCGCGATGTCCAGTCGTTCGCCGGCTTTCGCATTGGTCACGCTGGCGAGCAGGGCGTCGCGGATGCGGCCTTCGGTGATGATCTGCACCTGGGCTTCATTCGCGCCTGCAGTCGGAACCGGATCGGCCTTCGCGGCGGCCAGTGCCCGTGGCCAGTCTGCACCTGACATTGCCACCACCGCGCGCTCGCTGCGCAGCAGGTCGAGCGCCGCGGCGCCATCGAATCGCAAGGCGACGTTACCGTGTGCGCTGCTGCCATCGTGCGGGTTGGCGCTGGCCACCAGACCGGCCCAGCCATCGCCCGCATCCACCACCAGGGTCTTGCGGTGATTCGCGTTGAGGTTGAGCAGGGCCAGGTAACTGCGCAGTGTGACCTTGCCGCGGCCGAATGGGCTGGGCAGCCAGCCGCCGTCCTTGCTGTTGCCGGCCCAGCGACAGCACAGTTGCCAGAAGCCGGACCATGCCGGGTTCGGCGCGCGCAACCGGGCCAGGTCGGTGGCCACCACTTCGATGCCGGCCGCGCGCAAGGCATCAAGATGTTTGGACGGCATGCCGCCGTAAAGCGTGTTGATGGGGTCTGTGATCAACACCACCTGCAAGCCTGGAACGGCACGTTTGCGTTCGACCAGGGCGCGGGTGAGTTGCGCGCTGAGGGGGCGCAAGGGCGGCGCGGCGTCGGTGCCGGAAAAATCGTTGAACAGGAACATGTCCACCACGACCGCCCGGCGTGCCTGCCCGATCAGGCGCAGGGCCTCATCGAACACGTGCTGGTCGCTGTGGCGGACGCCGGCGGCGTCGAGGTAAGTGACATCGGTCAGCAGGGTCGCCGCGCTGGCAGGCCGCAGTGGGAATTCCTGGCCGATACCTTCCGGCAAGGGCTTCCAGACCTGGTACACGGCCATTGCCAGGTAGCACGCCAACAGCATCAACAGGACCCGTTTGAACCAGGTCCGGGAACGTTGTTTCAGCAGTTTCGGCGTGGAGACGATGGCTTCGCTCAAGGTGCTTTCCTGCGGCAGGATCGGATCGATCTGTGTCGACTCGCAGGATATCCCACAGGATATTGGGGGATGCGCGGTAGGATGGCCGGAACCCTGACGATCCACGGAGGATACCCATGATCCAGCGATTCGAAGTAGGCACGCGCTTGTCGGAAATGGCCGTGCACAACGGCACGGTTTATCTATCGGGCCAGATCGCCGACGACACCAGCGCCAATATCCAGGGCCAGACACGGCAGGTACTCGATGCCATCGATGCATTGCTGGCGCAGGCCGGTAGCGACAAGAGCAGGATCCTGCATGCGCAGATATTCCTTCCCAACCTGGGCGATTTCGCGGCGATGAACGAGGTCTGGGAAGCCTGGGTAGCGCCGGGCAACGCTCCTACCCGGGCCACGGTACAGGCCGGTTTGGCCGATCCGAAGTGGAAGATCGAGATCGTGGTGACCGCGGCGGTCTAGCGTCGCGGAGCCGGGGAAGCTCGGCGCCGGAAAGAAAAAAGGGCGGTTCCTGTGGGAATCCGCCCTTGGATCGTGAAGTGCGAACTTACTTGCCCTTCTTCTTTTCCTGCTTGTCGGCGCGCTTTTCCTTCAGGGTCTTCGCTGGCGCCTTCTTTTCGCTTTTCTTCTGGTCCATTCCCTTGCTCATACAGGCCTCTCGTCGGTGTGGGTCGGGTGCCTAGTGTCGGCAAGCCGGTGCGCTGGCGTCAATCGTTGCATCCGTGGCCGGGTGGGTCGGAACAGCCGCTATTCAGAAGCGTTCGCTGGCCGGCAGGTAGCGCCACTCGCCGACCGGCATTTTGCTGAGCGGGATGCGGCCGATACGGATGCGGCGGATCGACAGCACGTCCAGCCCCACCTGCCCGCACATGTGCCGCAACTGGCCGGGGCGCACGGCCTTGATCGCGAAGCGCAGGCGGTTCTCGCTTTGCCAGCTGACCTTGGCCCGGGGCAGGGCGCGGCCCTGGTAGAGCATGCCGTCGCACAGTTTCGGCAGGCCGTAGGGCGCGAGTTCGCCGTCCACTTCCACCACGAATTCCTGTTCGATCATGTCCGCGTCCTCGCTCAGGCGGCGCCATACGCGCCCATCCTGGCTCAGCACCACCAGGCCGCTGGCTTCGTCGTCCATCGGCATCAACGGGGTCAGGCGCACGAAATGGCGCTTCAGCACCCGCACGCCGGGGTCGTCGCCTTCGGTATGGCTCGCGGGGGTGGCCAGTTTTGGCGATGCGTCGAATGCGATGCCGGCGGGCTTGTGCAGCAGCAGGGTCGCGGGTTCAGCCGCTTCCAGGTCGGCTTCCGGGTCGATCAGTACGGTCTGGGTGGTGATCGGATGCTGCGGGGCGTCGATCACTTCGCCGTCTACGGTCACCCAGCCGCCCTGTATGTACTGGTCGGCCTCGCGCCGGGAACAACCGGCGAGTTCGGCAACGCGTTTGGCCAGGCGGACAGGTTCGGACATGGGAAAATCGTGCGTTTGCGGGCGTGCAGTGTAAGCGCTGACCCCGGAAACCGCCGTTTTCCCCGGTTCCGGTCGCCGGACAGGCACAATGGGCGCCCCCAAGCCGAACCCCGTACTGGATGAAGACCCCGGAAGGCCTGCAAGCGCTGATCGATGACGGCGTGATCGACGAAGTGATGCGCCCGCTGAAGAGCGGCAAGGAAGCGGCCGTGTACGTGGTCCGCGTCGGCGACGACGTGCGCTGCGCCAAGGTCTACAAGGACATGGCCCAGCGCAGTTTCAAGCAGCGCGTGCAATACCAGGAAGGGCGCAAGGTCCGCGGCAGCCGCGAGGCGCGCGCGATCGGCAAGGCCAGCAAGTACGGGCGCAAGCAGCAGGAAACGGCCTGGAAGAACACCGAGGTCGATGCGCTGTACCAACTGCTTGAAGCCGGGGTGCGCGTGCCGCGGCCGTACGGTTATTTCCACGGCGTGCTGGTGATGGAACTGGTCACCGATGCGGAAGGATTCTCCGCGCCGCGCCTGGGCGAACTGCAGTTGGAGGCAGAGGAAGCCCGTGAGTACCACGCCTTCCTGGTTCGCCAGGTGGTGCTGATGCTCTGTGTCGGCCTGATCCATGGCGACCTGTCGGCCTACAACGTGCTGGTCGGGGCTGAAGGTCCGGTGGTGATCGATTTCCCGCAGGTGGTCAGCGCCGCTGGCAACAACGCCGCGCGGGCGATGCTGCTGCGCGACGTCAACAATCTGACCGCCACGCTGGGCGCCTTCGCCCCCGAATTGCTCGATACCTGGTACGGCGAGGAAATGTGGGCGCTGTTCGAGGCCGGCGACCTGCTGCCGGACACGCCGCTCACCGGCAAGTTCGTGCATGACGAGCGCAGCGTGGACCTGGATGGCGTCCGCGATGCGATCAACGATGCGCGCGAGGAAGCGCTGATCCGCCAGCAGGGCCGCGAGGCCGCTGCCGAACAGGATTGATCCTTACCCTTTTCCTGTGGGAACGGCGTCCCCCAAGGGGACTTCCTTCGGGGCGTAAGCCGCGATTGCCTGGTGTAAAGGCTTCCCGGCTTACGCCGCTCCCACAACATCTTATTTTTCAAGAGGAATTCCGATGACCGTTTCCCTGCACGCCGCTTCCGTTCCCGTGTTCCAGCAACTGCTTGGCAGCCTGGACCAGTTGCTGGCCAAGGCCGAGGCCCACGCCACCGAACGCAAGATCGATCCAGACGCATTGCTGCAGGCGCGGCTGTTTCCCGACATGTTCCCGCTACTGAAGCAGGTGCAAATTGCCTGCGACTTCGCCCGGGGCGTTTCGGGAAGGCTGGCCGAGGCCGAGTTGCCGGTCATCGACGCGGAGCAGAAGACTTTCGCGGGCCTGCAGGCGTTGATCGCCACCACGCTCGATTTCATCGGTGGACTGGACAGCGCAAGCTTCGATGGCGCCGACACGCGCGAAATCGTCCTGCGTCCCGGCACTCCCAAGGAACGTCGGATGCCCGGCCAGCACTACCTGCTGCATTACGGACTGCCGCAGTTCTTCTTTCATGTCACCACCGCTTACGACCTGCTGCGACACAATGGCGTGGAAGTGGGCAAGCGCGACTTCATGGGCAATTACTGAACTGGAATCCACGAAATGACCAACCGTTCACCGAAACCCTGGGATCGCAAGAATCCCTTGAGCGCGGAAGCGCACACCAAGCTGACGCCCGAGCAAGTCGAACAGGCGAAGCAACGCGCCGCCGCCGCAGGGCGCGCCTATCCGAACCTGGTCGACAACATGTTCGTTGCCGCGCAGGCCCGCAAGCAGGGCAAGCGCAAGCCTTCCTGACGTATTGCGTTTTTCTGGAGGATCGAGATGAGCCTGGTCGGAATCGTACTGATCGTCGTAGGCATCTACCTGGCGCTCAAGGTCGCCGGCTTCGCGTTGAAGCTGGCGATGTGGGTGTTGGTGATAGCGGGCGTCTACTGGTTGCTGGCGCCCTACCTGGGATTGCCGTTTCCATTCTGAACTGATTACCGCATGTCATGAGGATGACGCGGAAACCTAACCGTATTTCAACATGCGCACGGCTATGCTGTTGCCACGTCCGCGATCGCTGCAGGCAAGGAAGTATTCCTTGCCGGGCCATAGCGGACGACCAGATCAAGTGTCGGATCAAACAGGCGTCGATTCCTTCAGCCAAGCCGCCGCGCCCTTGCCGGCGCGGTGGCCACTGGCGAAGCAGGCACTCAGCAGGTAGCCGCCGGTCGGCGCTTCCCAGTCCAGCATTTCCCCGGTGCAGAAAGTCCCGGGTAATGACTTCAGCATCAATCGTTCGTCCATTGTTTCCAGGCGCACGCCGCCAGCGCTGCTGATCGCTTCGGCCATGGGGCGCGGGCGTTTCAAGGTCAGCGGCAGGCGATGGATCGTGCGTGCGAGCAAGACGGGATTGTCCCGCTGCGACTTGTCGAGCATCTCGTAGAGCAATGCAGCCTTGACTCCTTCGATGCCGACCTGCCTGCGCAAATGTTCGCTGACACTGCGGTGGCCGCGCGGTTTCGCCAGCTCCTTCTGTAGTCGCTCCAGGTTTCGTCCGGGTGCCAGGTCCAGATGCAAGGTGGCGTGTCCGTCGCGTGCGATCGCTTCACGCAATTCCGCCGACAGCGCATAGACCAGACTGCCTTCGATGCCATCGGCGCTGACCACGCATTCGCCTTGCAGTTCGTGTTCGCGACCGCTGGCATCGCGCCAATGGGCGATGACCGGTTTCAATGGTGCGCCCGCATGACGGGTGGACAAGTGTTCGCTCCAGTCGATATCGAAGCCGCAATTGGCCGCTTGCAGCGGCGCGACCTCGATGCCGCGCGCGGCCAGTAGCGCTTGCCAGGCGCCATCGGAACCGAGTTGCGGCCAGCTGCCGCCGCCGAGCGCAAGGATCACCGCGTCGGCATGCAGTTCGGTTTCGCCTTCCGGCGTGGCGAAACGCAATGCGTCGCCGTTCCAGCCCAGCCAGCGATGATGCACATGGAAGCGCACGCCGCTTTCGCGCAGGCGCCGCACCCAGCCGCGCAGCAGCGGCGCGGCCTTGAGATCGGAAGGAAACACGCGTCCGGAACTGCCGACGAAGGTTTCCACCCCCAGTCCACGCGCCCACTCGCGCAAGGCGTCCACACCGAAGTCCTGCAGCCAGGCACCGACTTCATCGGATCGCTCGCGGAAGCGACGCACGAAGGCTGGCATCGGCTCCGAGTGGGTCAGGTTCAACCCGCCCTTGCCGGCGATCAGGAACTTGCGTCCCACCGATCCCTTGGCTTCATGGACGTCCACCTCGAGGCCGGCGGCGCGGGCCACTTCGGCGGCC